>NZ_ANBC01000302.1 GCF_000341125.1 Nocardiopsis lucentensis DSM 44048
GGCGTCACCGGGCAGCCCGCCGGTGAAGCCCGGCAGGCAGGCGACCGTCTCGATGAGGGGGTCGGTCCCGTTCCCGGGCTCCCGCTCCACGACGACCTGGTGCGACGCGCCGAGGACCCGCAGTTGCACGCGCAGCCCCGGCCGCTCGACGGTGCGGGCGGCCAGGGGTTCGACCACGGGGTGGTTCAGGGTCCACACCAGGTCGTCGGCCCGGGTGTCGACGAAGGGCGTGCTGATGCTCGCGCGCACGTGCCGATCAGCTCCCGGGGTAGATCGTGAAGCTGCCGGGGAGGATCTTCTGACCGGTGGCGGCCTCCCAACCGCCGTGGTCGAACCGCTCGAAGGACAGCAGTCGGCCGTCGGCGGACTCGTAGTCGGCGTAGTCCAGGCCGCCCTGGGCCCGCAGGCCGGTGGTGCCCTCGGAACGGTAGGAGCCGGTGCCCCTCTCCTCCAGCCGGTAGGTGACGCCCTCGAACTCCAGGGTCTTGGCGTGCGGGGTCAGCTCGGTGTCGGGGCGGCCGGTCCACAGGACCAGCTCCAGGTCGGGGTCCTCCTCCACGGAGAGCCAGCGCTTGCCGCCGTCGACCTCCAGGAAGTGCTCGGACCAGGTGAAACCGCCCTCGGACAGACGCAGGGAGCCGCGGATCCAGGTGCGCTCGTGCCCGAAGTCGAGCATGTCGCCCGCCTTGAGTGTTCGGGGGTCGCCGGTGGTGTCGCCCTCGTTGGCGAACGGGTCCCGGGGCGTGGGCTGCGGGGACTTCATCGTCGATTCCTTCTTGCGTGAGCGGTTCGACGTGATCACGACAGCGATCAGGATGCCGATGATCACGAGGAGCAGCAGTAGGAGTGCGGTGGTCACGGTTCCTCGCTTGGCTGTGGGGCGGAGCTGGTGCCAACGGCGCCCGCGGGCGTCCTTCCTCTGACGCGTCCGACGGCCGCACGGTTTCGTCCTGGCCGAAAACGGCCAGGCAAGGAGGCCGTCCGGCGGAAAACCGCGCGGACGGCCTCGGGACGTGGGCGCAGACTACCCGGGGCGGTGGGGGTCGCCGGTCTCGACCGGCAGACCGTCGTCGGCGCCCCAGCGGCTCCACGAACCGGGGTAGAGCCGCGTGCGCGTGTACCCGGCGTGCTCCAGCGCCA
Organism: Nocardiopsis lucentensis DSM 44048; assembly: GCF_000341125.1. Lineage (GTDB taxonomy): Bacteria > Actinomycetota > Actinomycetes > Streptosporangiales > Streptosporangiaceae > Nocardiopsis > Nocardiopsis lucentensis. Next base: position 1,141 of record NZ_ANBC01000302.1, read on the forward strand.
GGAGGTCGTGGCAGGCGGTCACGCCGGAGCCGCAGTAGGCGGTCACGGTGGCGGCGGAGTCCGCCCCGAGCCCGGCGAAGCGTTCGCGCAGGGCCCCGGGAGCGGCCAGGAAGCCGTCGTCGTCCAGGTTGGCGGGCCACTCGGCGCTCCGCGCGCCGGGGACGTGGCCGGGACGGGCGTCGACGGGGGCGGGCGCCTCGCCGGTGTAGCGGCCGTACACGCGGGCGTCCAGGATCAGGTGCGCGGGGTCGTCGGTCTGGGCGAGGAGCGTGGGCGTGTGCACCACGCGGTCGGCGGGCCAGGCGCGCGCGGTGCGGCGGGGGGGGGTG
>NZ_ANBC01000303.1 GCF_000341125.1 Nocardiopsis lucentensis DSM 44048
GGGCTGGCCGGAGCGGCCAGGTCGGTGTCGACGTCGGTGAACACGGCGCCGGGCAGGTGGCCGGAGAGGTAGGCCTCGTGCCCGGAGCGGCCGTCGAGGTACCAGCGGGAGTCGACGACGACCACGTCGTCGCGGTGGTCGCTGAGCCAGTCGGCGGACACGGCCACGGGGAGGGTCAAGGGTTCGGACATGGCCGCCAGCCTAGATCGTGGCGGGGGGCCACACACGGGCGCCTCGCGGGAATCCCGACCGGGTCAGCGGCGGTCCATGCGGTGCACGCGCAGGATCCACCACAGGCCCAGGACGGGCAGGACCAGGGGGACGAACCCGTAGCCGGAGCCGAACCGCGACCACACGGTGTCGTCGGGCAGCAGACCCGGGACGAACACGCTGAGCGCGCCGACGAAGAGCACACCGGCCAGCTCGACGCCGCACGAGACCAGCGCGACCGTGCGGGAGGTGCGGTCGGCCCGGGCCAGGCAGACGGCGGCGACCAGGTAGACCGCCCCGGCGGCTACCGACAGGCCGTACGCCAGCGGGGCCTCGTCGAACCTCGTGGCCAGTTGGTAGGAACCGCGCGCGGTGGCGGCCAGGGCGAACACGGAGTACACCGCGACCAGGAGCCGCCCGGGTCCGGTGCGCAGGGTTCTGTCGGAGGACGCGGCGGTGTCAGACAACGGGGTTCCAGAGCTGTTCGAGGCGGACCAGGAGCACCGGGAGCACCAGGCAGGCGAAGGCGATGACGGCCGGGCCCCACTTGCTGCGCTCCATGAAGCCCCACACGGCGCACGCGGGCGGCAGGAGCACCACGGTGGCCAGGTAGGACACGAACATCGCCGTCTCGGCGGGGCGCTCACCGCCGACCATCGCCACGGCCGAGACGACGGCCTGCCCGATCACCAGGAGCCACAGGGCGCCCATACCGACCAGGTGCGGGACCATCATGGGTCGGTCGCGGAAGGTCGAGACGAGGCACCAGCCGGCCATCGCCAGCGACGCCATCTGAATCGTCATGGTCAGCCAGTCGACCACGGCGCCTCCGCTCACGCTCGCTTCCTGGCGTCCGCCCATGTCAGCGGACCGCCGTCAACGACACAGCGTAGTACTCGCCCGTGACCGCATCGGACCGGCCCCCGGAACCGACGGAGGGCCGCCGAGGCGGCGGGTGCGGGCCCGGGGAGCCGGGTGGTGACGCTCTGACGCCGTGTTGGATATCGTCCTTGTCGGCACCATTCTCCCCAGGGTGCGCGGCCCAGCGCGGCACACCCGCTCCGCCGCCTGTTCACGCCCCAAGCCCCCACACCGGAGCGCTCCCATGTCCTATCCCGAGTACCCGCCCAACCCCCAGTACGACCCCCCGTCCGGCCGACCGGCCAAGCGGGGCATGTCCATCGGAGGCAGGATCGCCCTCAGCTCCGGCTTCATTCTCGCGTTCGTCATCATCGTGGTGCTCCTCATCGCGATCGTGAACGCCGTCACCGGTGACGGCGGTGGCGACACCGCGTCGACCCAGCAGCCCGGCCAGACGGACCAGGCCGACCAGGGGCAGGGGCAGAGCGCGGCGGAACCCGACACCGAGGACGCCGCGGAACCCGACGCGGGAGAGTCGGAGGAGGCCGCGGAGGGCGACGGCGACATCGTCATGACGGCCACGAACGCGGGCACCGCGGACGACATCCTGGACAGCACCGTCTACACGGTGGTGGACGTCGAGATCGTCAACAACTCCGACGAGTCGATCGACATCAACCCCATGTACTTCACCCTGATCCTGGACGACGGTCTGACCGTGAGCGCGATGGACAACTACACCGCCGACATCGACTCCTTCGGCATGGTGACGGTGCGGCCCGGGAACAGGGCCTCGGGACAGCTCGCCGCCGAGGGCGAGGTCACCATCGCCCAGGTGGAGTTCAGCGAGTTGTACGGGATGGGAGGGGAATCGATCATCGCCGACGTCGAGTGACCTCGTGCGCGGGGGCGGCCCCGGACCGTTCCGGGGACGGCCACGGTGTGGCGGAGGCGGCGCACCGGGTCCCCCGTGCGGCACGATGGGGACGATCCCGCCCTCCTCGGGGAACCGTGCCCCGGAGGGCGATCCACACCAGGAGGTGACCCCCGTGCGGTCCGCACATCCCGTCAGCGCCGTCCGCGAGGCCGAGCGCGCACTCATGGCCCGCCTTCCCGAGGGCGCGCTCATGCGCCGTGCCGCGACCGGGCTCGCCGTGGAGTGCGCCCGGATGCTGCCCCGTGTGTACGGGGCGCGTGTGGTGCTGCTGGTCGGCACCGGGGACAACGGGGGCGACGCGCTCTACGCGGGCGCCGCCCTGGCCGCGCGCGGAGCGGCCGTGCGCGCCCTGCTCGCCGGGCCGCGCGCCCACGAGGGCGGACTGGCGGCCCTGCGTGCGGCGGGCGGCAGGGTGCGCGGCTTCGAGAGCGAACCGGGTGACGGGGAGGAACTGTTCGACGCCGACCTCGTCGTCGACGGGCTGTTGGGGATCGGCGGACGCGGCGGGCTGCGCGAACCGTACGTGACGCTGGCCGTGCTCGCTGAGAACGCCCCCGCCCCCGTCGTCGCCGTCGACCTGCCCAGCGGGGTGGACGCCGACACCGGAGAGGTGCCCGGCCACGCGGTGCGCGCCGACGTCACCGTCACCTTCGGCACCCTCAAACCGGGGCTGTGCGTCGACCCGGGCGCCGACCGGGCCGGGCGGGTACACCTGGTCGACATCGGCCTCGTTCCCGAACTGGGCGGACCCGAGCTGGTCCAACCGGGACTCGGGGACGTCGCCGCTCTCCTGCCGAGGCCGGGAGCGGAGTCCGACAAGTACCGCCGGGGGCTGCTCGCCGTTCGCGCGGGCTCCGAGCACTACCGGGGCGCCGCCGTCCTGACCGTGGGCGGGGCTCTGCGCACGGGGGTGGGGATGGTGCGGTACGGGGGCGCGAGCGCTGCTGTCGCCCAGGTGCTCGGGCATTGGCCGGAGGCGGTCGCCGTCGACCTCGACCCCCGGTCCAGCACCCGCCTCGACCCCGGGCGCGCCGCCGCCGTCGTCATCGGCCCCGGCCGGGGCACGCACCCGGCCAACGCCGACGAGCTGCACGCGGTCCTGGAGAGCGACTGCCCCCTGCTGATCGACGCCGACGCGCTGACCCTGCTCAGCGGCGACGGCGGGACGCCGCTGGCGCGGACTCTGCGCGAGCGCTCCGCCCACACGATCCTGACCCCGCACGCCGGTGAGCTCGCCCGCCTCCTGCCCGGCAGCGAGCGGGCCGACATCGAGGCGCGCCGCCTGGAGCACGTGCGGCGGGCCGCCGAGGGGGA
>NZ_ANBC01000304.1 GCF_000341125.1 Nocardiopsis lucentensis DSM 44048
GGTCCTGCTCAAGGGGTCGACCACCCTCGTCGCACAGCCCGGCCTCCCCGTGCTGGCCAACCCGACGGGGACCCCTCTGTTGGCCACGGCCGGTTCCGGCGACGTGCTGGCCGGGGCGATCGGTGCGCTGCTGGCCGGCGGGCTGCCCGCCTACGAGGCCGCGATGTGCGGTGCGTACCTGCACGGGCGCGCGGCCGTCCTGGCCCGGGGCGGGGCGCCGGTCAGCGCCTCGGACCTGCTGGACGGCCTGCCGCTCGCCACCGCGGAGGCGAGGCGGGGCGCCTGACACGGCGCGCCGGTCGCGGGCCCGGCGGACCGGTTCGAGCCCGGGGAGGGTCAGCCCCTCCGGGCCGTGTCGAGACCGCGCCGCACGATGTCGGTGATGAAGTAGTCGCCGGGGTCGCGCTCGTCGCGCAGCACGTGGACGGTGGAGTCGTCCACCCACAGGAACTCGGTGTGCTTGCCGGGCTCCAGCCGTGGCGCGGACAGGTCGCCCTCCACCCGGACCAGGTAGTCGATCTCGCGGCGGGTGACGCCGTCGCCGGGGTCCCAGTCGAGGGAGAACAGTTCGGCGAGCACCCCGGTCAGGCGCCAGCCGGTCTCCTCCTCGACCTCGCGGGCCAGCCCTTCCAGCATGGTCTCGCCCGGTTCGACGTGGCCGCCGACGATGTCCCAGCAGTGCGGGAACACCTTGCGGGTGGGGGAGCGGCGCTGGGCGAAGACCCGGCCCGAGGGGTCGGCGATCACCGCGCCCGCGACCCAGGTCCGTCCGTCGGACGTGTCCGGGAACTCGATCCCCGGCGCCACCTCGATATCGTTCACGCGTCCTCCTCGGTGACCTCGTCGTCGACCGGCAAGCCTACGTCGCCGCCGCGCGCGCCGCGCCGGGGCAGCCGGAGCGTGAGCAGCTTGGCGCGCGGGGCCAGCTGGGCGGCCAGGTCGAACACCGCCTCCGTGCGGGAGTGGTCCTCGTCCAGGACCGAGAACAGGTTCACCCCGAGGTAGAAGGTGATCGCCCCGTAGGCCACCTCCCGGGCGGGCACCAGCCTGGCCAGCGGCGACCCCCCGAGCACCCGCTCCCACTCCTGCTCGATGAAGGCGATCCAGGGCTCGGCGCGTTCCTTGATCTCCCCGCGCAGCTCCGGTTTGGTGACGGCGGCCGCCACCAGCTCGGAGAACTCGGTGATGTAGCCGCGTTCCAGGTCGGTGCGGTAGATCCGGGTCGCCGCCGCCACGAGTTCCTCCAGGGTGCGCGCGGGGGCGGTCAGCTCCCGGTACATGGCCAACCGCTCGGCGCTCGACCGGTCCAGCGCGGCGAGCAGCAGTTGGTCGACCCCGCCGAAGTGGTAGAAGACCAACGCCGAGTTGGCCTCCGCACGCGCCGCGATCGCCCGCGCCGACGCCCCCGCGTACCCCTCCTCGCGCAGGACCGCACCGGCCGCGACCAGGAGTCGCTCCTTGGTCTCCTCGCTGGTCCTGCGTCCGCCGCCGCCCTTGGCCATGACCCTCCTTGCGATTCGCGATGGATTCATCATACGGTTTAATCGAGTGATTAAAACGAGTGGTTTAACCATATGGCCGAATCAAGGGAGAGCGAGCCTTCCGTGCCCGAGGAACCCCACCGCCCCCCGTCCCCCGCACGCGCCCGTTTGGCGCTGCTCCTCCTGGTGCTCTTCGCCCTGCTGCTCCTCCTGCGCGTCACCCACTGGGGGCGCCTGGACCAGACCGCGCTGTTCTACGTCGGCCTTCCCGCCGTCATCGCCCTGCTGGTCGTGTGTACCGCCCGGCCGTGCACAGCCGTCGGCGTCGCGATGGCGGCCACCACCGTCCTCCTGGCACTGTCCGGTCCGCTGCTCGGAGAGGGCCTGGTGTGCCTGGTCATCGCCGCGCCGCTGATCTACGGCGTCGTCGCGCTCGTCGCCTGGGTGTGCGTGGCGATCCGACGGGACGGCCCCGCGGCCCGACACGCCCTGTTCGCCGTACCGCTGCTCTTCGGCCTGACGCTGGAGGGCGTGGGCGGGGTCGGCCTCCTGCCCGCCGACGACCGGGGCGAGGGGGAGGTTTTGGTCGACGCGGCCCCCGACGCGGTCGCCGCGGCCCTCGCCGCACCGCCCGACTACGGCTCCCCGGACGCCCTCCTCCTACGCGCGGTCCCCTTCCCCGAGCCGGTCGGGGCGGAGGGTGCGGGGTTGGCGGTCGGCGACACCAGGACCGTCACCTTCACCCGGGCGCGGTCGCTGGGGATCGGCGCCGAGTGGGTCGACCAGCACATGGAGCTGGTGGTCGTCGAGAGCGACGTGCGGTCCGACGGCGGACGCGTCGTCTTCGAGGTGACCGAGGACACCGCGTTCGCCCGGTGGATGGACATGCGCCGGGCCGAGGCCGTGTGGACGGCGGAGGGCGACGGGACCCGGCTGTCCTGGGCGATCGACTTCGAACGCACCTACGAGCCCTCATGGTACTTCGGGCCGCTCCAGTCCTACGCGACCGACCTGGCCGCCACCTACCTCGCCGACACCTTCGCGGCCTCCGCGACGGAGGGAGACCGATGAGCCCAGAACTCCACGCCGGGCTCGTCCGGGGCCTCGGCCTGTTCGTCCCCCTGCTGCTGTTCACCGGGCTGTGCCTGTGGCGCGCCCCCCGCCGGCGCGAGACCGCCGCGGTGATCGTGGCCAGCGCATGGTCCCTGCTCACCCTCGTCCCGCTCAACCTGTACGCCCCGCACACGGGCTGGTGGACCTTCCACACCGACGGGGCCGAGTGGCGCGGCATCCCCCTCGACCTCCTGCTCGCCTGGGTGGTGCTGTGGGGCGCGCTCCCCGCGCTGCTGCTGCGCCTCCTGCCGGTCCCGCTCCTGGCCGGCCTGCTGGTCTGGATCGACGTGATCCTCATGCCGTTGGCCGACCCGGTCATCGACCTGGGCACCTTCTGGCTGGCCGGGGAGCTGACCGGAGCCACCGTGACCCTCATCCCGGCGCTCCTGCTCGCCTACTGGACCCGGAACGGCCAGCTCGTCCACGCCCGCGTGTGGACCCAGGCCACCCTGGCGGGCGGGCTCATGGTGGCTCTGCCGATCCTCGTGCTGGGGCCGGAGGTCCCGTCCGGCCCGGAGGCCCTCGCGGGCGCCCAACTCCTCCTCCTGGCGGGGCTGCCCGGCCTCGCCGCCGCGCGGGAGTTCGCCCGGGTGGGCGGAGGGACCCCGCTCCCGTACGACCCCCCGGAACGTCTGGTCACCAGCGGCCCCTACGCCTTCGTGCGCAACCCCATGCAGACGTCGCTGGTCGTCGTCCACCTCCTCCTCGCCGTCCTGCTGCGCGAACCCCTCGTCCTGCTCCTGGCGGTGTCGGCGGCGGTCTACTCCGTCGGTGTGGCCGCCTGGCACGAGGGCGCCCAGCTGCGCGAGCGCTTCGGAGCGGACTGGGCCGCCTACCGGTCACGGGTGCGGCCCTGGCTGCCCCGGTGGCGGCCATGGCCGGGCAGGACCAGGGGCGTGCTCCACGTCGACGCGAACTGCGCGCTGTGCCTGACCCTCGCCCGCTGGTTCACCGTCCGGTCACCGATCGCCCTCGACATCCGCCCCGCCGCCGAGCACCCCGACGTGCTGTACCGCCTCACCTATGAGACCCCGGACGGGTTGCGCTGGAGCGGGGTCTCCGCGTTGGCCAGGGCGTTGGAGCACCTCAACCTCGGCTGGGCGCTCACCGGGTGGGCGATCGACCTTCCCGGGGTGCGGCACCTCGTCCAACTGTGCGGCGACGCCTTCGGGGCCGGACCGCACCCGGCCCGCGCCCCGCGTGCCGATCGGGGCGGATCCGAACTGCCCGCCCCGGCCTGAGCCGTTCGGAACGGCGCGCTGAGCGGGCCGGGCCGGTGCACGGGGCGTCGCGTAGCGGTCCCCGAGGGTGAGAGGCCGCGTGACGCGCCCCACGCACCGCGCCGTTATGCTCGGTCCGGGCCGCCCCGCCTCCACGGCGCGGGAGGTCCGGACCGCCCCCTGGTACGGCACGAGGACACCCATGGAAGAACAGGCCATGCTCGCGCGCGACCTCGTTCTGCGCGTCTGTGCCGGAGCCACCGAGCTCGATCCCCACTGGATCAGGGCCGGAGGCAAGGTGACGACCCCGTTCGTGGTGCCCCGCGACCGCAACCTCATCCGCGCGATCGTCTCCGCGGGCCGCGCCATGGGGGTGTCCCGGCTCCTGGTCTGCCGCACCCGGGCCGAGTTCTCCTACGACGCCGTCACCGAGGTCCCCCTCGACACCGACACCCTCATCGACCTCATCCGCGGTTGGGGACCCCACCCCACCGACTTCCTCGTCTGTGTCGAGGACTTCTCCGCCGCCGTCCTGGTCGCGGCCGACGAACTCACCGTCGCCGCGGGCCCCGCCGACTTCGTCCGCGAACTCGTGGGCGCCGACATCCCCCAGGCCCGCACCGCCTTCGCCGCCCGAGCCAGAGCCGACGGCGGTGTCCAGCTCACCCGCGCCGCCCAGCTCTACGGCTGCGTCGCCCCCGGCGCCAGGCACACCAAGGCTCCCCGCGTGCCCGGGCCCGACCTGGCCGAACGCGTCGCACGCGGGTTCGCGAGGGCCCGAGAGCGCTCACCGCGCACCGTCCGCGCCCTGCGCGCCCTGCGGGGCGCCTGGGGGTGGGCCGTGCTCGTCGTGCTGCTCGCCGCGCCCCTGGCCGTCCCCGGACTGGACGCCGCGATCCCGACCCTGGTCGCCGCCTTCCTCCTGCTCTTCCAGCTGTCCTGGCTCGCCCGCTCCCGCACGGTCTCCTTCGCCGACCTGCTGCGGATGGCCGCCGTCGGCGCGGCCCTGCTCTGGCCGATCGCCGCCGCCGAGGCCGCCCTCCTCCGGCTCCTGGGGGCCGAGCCCTACGGCGTGGTCGGCTACGCCTACGTCGCGGTGCCCGTCGAGGAGCTCGGCAAGCTCGTCCCGCTGCTGCTGTTCGCGTTGGTCGCGCGGCGCCGCGCCCGCCGCCTGGCCGCGGTCGACCTCCTGCTGCTGGCCGCCGCCTCCGGAGCGGGTTTCCAACTGGCCGAACGCCTGCTCACCGAGGTCGCCCTCGGCGCCGCCGACGTCTCCGCCGACGACGGGGTCCTGCTGCCCGGAGGCACCACGGTCACCGCGCCGGACGGGACCGTCCTCGCGGTCTTCGCCGGGCACGCCGTGACCACTGGTCTGGTCGGGGCCGTCCTCGGACTGGCGGTCGTCGGACGCCGGTACGGCGCGTGGCTCTGGCTGCTGCCTCCCGTGGCACTGGCGGTCGCCCTCCTGGACCACCTCAACCTCAACGCGGTGCTCGCCGGGGCCGCACTGCACCCGGCCACGGACGTCGTCCACGGCCTGCTCGGCGGCGGGGTCCTCACCCCGTGGCTGCTCCTGCTCGCGCTGGCGTGCGCCGTCGCCATGGACTACCGGATGATCGGCACCGCCGCCGAGAGCACCCCCGCGCTGCCCGGCCAGCCGCCCCTGCCCCGGCTGCGGCGCTGGGCCTGGGGGCGTTCGATCGCGATGCGGGTCCGGGTCCCGGCCGACATCGCGCCGCTGTTCCGGCGCGTCGCGCTCTCGTGGGTGGACCTGCCGGTCACCCTCGCCACGACGGTGTCGTCCATCGCGCACGAACTGGCCGTGTCCGCCATCGCCGCCCGGCGGGGGCCGACGGCGCTGTGCGACACCTGGCGGTTCCTGCGGTGGCGCCGCGCGAACGCGATGGGCGAGGCCAGGTCCGAGGGGCGGGCCTGGCGTCGGTACCCCGACCAGGAGGAGCTGACGCGAGGTGTCCGGGAACTGGCCGCCCGGCTCGGGCTGTCCGCGACCGGCGGTGTGACCGGTGCCCGCGCGGCGGGCGCGCTGTTCGCGGCGTCGCCCGTGGTGGCGGGGATGTCGCTGTTCTCCGGGACCCCGGAGGCGGGGGACGGGACCGACGGGGCGGCGTACGCGCTGCTGGCGCTGGATCGGGCGCAGACGTGGCTGGGCGGTCTCGACGCGGGCGGGACCGTGTGGGCGGCGCTGTCGCTGGTCGCGGTGGTGACGCTGCTGGTGTCGGGCAACGGGGTGCCCTACGTTCACCCGAGGATGGGCGCGTTCCTGCGCGCGCCCGGCGCCAACACGGGGGTCGTGCTGGGGATGCTGGCACCAGGGCAGGTGGGGTACGCCCTGGTCGGCCTGGCCGGGATGGCGCTGCCGAGGCGGGTGGACCGGCTGCTGGTGCGGTGACGCGCGGCGACGCCGACTTCGAGCGTGCGGTCCCGTCCTGGTGACCTCACTGACGTGAGGCCACGCCGTCATTCAACAGACTCCGACGCGATGATCGGGCGGATGTCGCGGCCGCCCCTCGGGCACACCCAGGAAGGAACACCGTCCACCACATCGGGTTTGGCGGGATGGGGGTGTCCCGGGCAGGTGGGCACCGGATCGCCGTGGGTGCTTTCCAGAACCTCCTCCTGAAGCTGGTCCGCGAGCATCCTGATCGATTCGGCGTCCGGCAGGGAGTTCGGAAGTCTCACCATGGACCCTGATCCCCCGGGGTCAAGGGAGAGGCCGACCAGCACGCCCGGCTCACCGCCTCCCCAGGAAGCGCTGTTGGACCCCAGACGAAGGGTGGAGCCGGGTTCGAGTCCGCTTTCAATGATAAAGGCATTGACATTTTCCAGTTCCGTGACGGTCAACCTGGATGTGCGAGGACTCCCGAGTTGGCGGGGGATATCCTCCGCCAACTTCCTGACGGCGTCTGCGCTTCGCTTCTGGTTCACTGTTCGACCCGGACGCCAGCGGGCCAAGCGATGATGCCATCGCCAGAATTTCCTGCAACATTGACTCGAAATATCAGAATATCTTCACATTGGATTCTGTCGCCGTTGTCCGCTGGCGCTAGTGTTCCGTGCCAGTGGTAGCTCTTGTCTTGGGCGGTGTGTGGAGAATTCTGCGGCATGCCCCTCCCGTTCCTTCTCCAGGAGATCCCCTTCTCCTCGACTTGGCTCGTGATGATCCTCTGCGCCTGGCGGGATATTTTGTACCCTCAGTCGATGTTGCCGATTCCACAATTTTAGAGGAGAGGCGAAAGTCCCTCGAACCGTTCGTCAAGGAGGTCATGCCGGCCCTCCGGTAGGCGGCACGATGCCCGGCCCCATGGTGACTCTGTCGACGTGACGCCGCGCGCCGTCCGGTTCCGCCCGCACTCCTGAGGTTCTCGCGGGCGGGGCCGGGCATGCCGGAACTGGCGACGTGAGCGTCTCCCTATATCAAGGAAACCGCGCCGCTCCGCTGTGTGCCAGGCCGGAGTCCCGACCTGTGGACCAAGGGCCGCGCAACGAATCGCCGAGCCCTCACGGCCCGGCTGAACCGGAGCGTGCGAGGTCAGGCCGGGGTGACGCCCCGCGGCGGATCGAAGGCCCGCACCGGGGGCAGCGGGCCGGTGAACGGCTCCACCCGCACCCGGGTCAGCTGCCCCGTGCACGCCTGGGACAGCGACGACGTCCCCACGTCCTCGGTCAGCGCGTTCGGGTTGCCGTGCGCGCAGGTCGCCCCGTCCGCCGACGGGTCGAACCACGCGCCCGTCGACAGCTGCGCCACCCCCGGCCGGAGCGCGTCGCTCACCACCAGTCCGGCCAGGCACGAGCCGCGCGCGCCGACCACCCGCACCACGTCTCCGTCGGCGACCCCGGCGGCCCGGGCGTCGTCCGGGTGCATCCGCAGCGGCGCGCGGTCCCGGACCTTCTGCGACCGGCTGTGCGCCCCCATGTCCTGCTGGCTGTGCAGCCGCCCGCTCGGCTGGTTGGCGAGCAGCACGAGCGGCCGTGTGGCGNTCCACCGCCGGGCCCGGCAGCCACACCGGGTGCCCGGGGCAGTCCTCGTACCCGAAGGACGCGATCGTCTCCGAGTACAGCTCGATCCGGCCGCTCGGCGTCCGCAGCGGCCGCCCCTCCGGATCCTCGCGGAACTCACCGAGCAGCGCCTCGTCCTCCACCCGGCCCGGGATCTCCACCCGTCCCCGCGCCCAGAACGCGTCGAAGTCGGGCACCTCCAGCCCCCGGCGGGCCGCCATCGACCGCCAGCGCCCGTAGATGTGCCGCAGCCACTCCCCGCTCGTCCGGCCCTCGGTGAACTCCTCGCGCACGCCCAGCCGCTCGGCCAGGTCGGCGTAGGTGTCGTACTCGTCGCGCGCCTCACCGTGCGGCGGCACCGCGCGCGGCATCGCCCTGACGGTCAGGTCGCCCTGGCTCGCGGTCAGGTCGTCGCGCTCCAGGACGGTCGTCGCCGGGATCACGATGTCGGCGTGGCGCGCCGTCGCCGTCCAGTGCGTCTCGTGCACCACCACGGTCTCCGCCCGGCCGAACGCCCTGCTCAGCCGCGTGAGGTCCTGGTGGTGGTGGAAGGGGTTGCCGCCCGCCCAGTACACGAGCCGCACGTGCGGGTAGCGCCGTTCGGCCCCGTCGTACCGGTAGGCGCCGCCCGGGTGCAGCAGCATGTCCGCGACCCGCGCCACCGGGATGAACGAGTCCACCGGGTTGTCGCCCTGCGGCAGGCGCGGCAGCCCCAGTGGCGTCGCCCCGCCCCCGTAGCTGCCCATGGAGCCGTAC
>NZ_ANBC01000305.1 GCF_000341125.1 Nocardiopsis lucentensis DSM 44048
CGGGCGCGCTGCACCGACCAGCCCACGTTGACCAGCGTCCGCCGCGCGGCCATCCGCCGTGCCAGACCCCTCAGCCGCTCGGCCGGGACCCCGCTGATCGCCTCCGCCCACTCGGGGGTGCGCGCCGTCCCGCCGGGCCGCCCGCGTTCGTCGCGCTCGCCCATGACGTAGGCGCGCAGCCGGTCGGCGCCCACCGTGTACCGGTCGAGGAAGCCGGTGTCGGCCAGCCCCTCGTCGAACAGCACGTGCATGAGGGCGAGCAGCACCGCGGTGTCGGTGCCCGGGGCGACCGGCACCCACTCGGCCCGAACACCCTTGTCCGTGTCGTCGGCCAGCGGCGACACCGACACGAACTCCACGCCCGCGTCGGCGGCCTCGCGCATCGCGGGACCGGCGGTCTGGGCGGCACGGCCACCGGACGACGTCCACGTGTTGGACACCCGCAGACCGCCGAAGGTCACCAGCAGCTCCGTGTGTCTGCGGATCTGGGTCCACGCGGGGGCGCGGTGCAGCAGTCTGTTGGCCGCCGGGGTGCCCAGCAGCCGGGGCATGAGCACCTCCACGGCCCCGTGGCTGTAGGTCGTCCGCGAGCGCGTGTACCCGCCGATCGTGTTGAGGAACCGGTGCAGCTGGCTCTGCGCGTGGTGCACGCGGCCCGCGCTGCCCCAGCCGTAGGAGCCGCCGTAGATCGCGGCGTTGCCGTGCTCGGCGCGCACCCGGTCCAGCTCGCGCGCCAGCAGGTCCAGGGCGGTGTCCCACCCCACCTCGACGTACTCGTCCTCCGGGTCGCCCCGGCGCGGGTCCGGCCCCGGGCCGTGGTCGAGCCACCGGCGGCGCACGGCGGGCCGCGCCACCCGCGAGGCGTGGTGCTGCGCCTCGGGGGTGTTGCCCATGACCGGGGACGGCGCCGGGTCGTCCGGGTCCGGTCGCACCCCCACCACACGGCCGTCGTCGACGACGACCTGGTAGCTGCCCCAGTGGGCGCTGGTCGGGTACCGCGTGGCGGACATGGTCACTCCCGGTCCTTCGTGCTCTCACGGGGCGCGTCGGCCCCCCGGACCACACCCTACGCACCGCGCGGTGCGATGATGAGCCCCGCGCCCCGGCACAGGGCGGGGCGACGCCACACGGCGCGACGCCGGTGGCGGCACGGACGGGTGAGCGGAGTGGGAACGGCGATGGGCGAACTCAGGTCGCGGCGGTCGGTACTCGCGGTACCGGGGTCCAACCCCCGGTTCGTGGAGAAGGCGCGGGGACTGGACGTGGACGCGTTCTTCCTGGACCTGGAGGACGCGGTGGCGCCGCTGGAGAAGGCGGCCGCGCGCGAGAACGTCGTGCGGGCGCTCAACGACGGCGGCTGGGACGGGAAGCTGCGCTCGGTGCGCGTCAACGACGTGTCGACCGAGTGGGCCTACCGGGACGTCATCACCGTCGTGGAGGGCGCCGGAGCCGAACTGGACTGCCTCGTGCTGCCCAAGGTCACCTCCCCGCGCGACGTGCACTGGCTCGACACCCTTCTCACCCAGATCGAACGCGCCGTCGGGTTGGAGGTCGGCCGGATCGGCATCGAGGCCCAGATCGAGGACGCGCGTGGCCTGACGGAGGTCGACGCGATCGCCGCCGCGTCTCCCCGCCTGGAGTCCCTCGTCTACGGGCCCGCCGACTTCATGGCCTCGCTCAACATGAAGAGCCTGGTCGTGGGCGAACAGCCGCCCGGGTACGACACCGGCGACGCCTACCACTACGTGCTCATGCGCATCCTCACCGCCGCGCGCGCCCACGGGCTCCAGGCCGTCGACGGCCCCTACCTCCAGATCCGCGACGTGGACGCCTTCCGGCGCTCGGCGGCCCGCACCGCGGCGCTCGGGTTCGACGGCAAGTGGGTCCTGCACCCCCTCCAGGTCGAGGCCGCCAACGAGGTCTACGCCCCCACCCAGGAGGACTACGACCACGCCGAACTCATCCTGGACGCCTACGCCCACGCCACGACGGTCGACCGCCGGGGCGCCGTCATGCTCGGCGACGAGATGCTCGACGAGGCCTCCCGCAAGATGGCGCTCGTCGTGGCGGGCAAGGGAAGGGCCGCCGGACTCCGTCGCACCCGCTCCTTCACTCCCGGGGCCTAGATCCTGTCCCCTGGACGGTCACCCGAGCGGGTGTCGTTCGGGCGCCCGAACACGGTCCGAAGCGAAGCGGAGGACCCGAGAACACCGCCTGACCCCCACCGGGCGCCGGGCGACGCGGGCCCTCCGGCTCCAGACACACCCTCACCGGGCTCTTACCGCCCTCTCACCCGGATACGCGACGATGTTGCCCATGGAAGCCACCTCCGCCGCGGCCACCGTGCTGGTCGCCGACGACGACCGGGCGATCAGGGAGTCACTGGAACGCGCACTCCAACTGGAGGGTTACGAGGTGCGCACGGCGGCGGACGGAGTCCAGGCGCTCGCCTCCGTGCACGCCGAGCCCGTGGACCTGCTCGTCCTCGACGTCATGATGCCCGGTGTCGACGGCCTGGGCGTGACCCGGGTGCTGCGCGCCGAGAACGACCGCACCCCGATCCTCATGCTCACCGCGCGTGTGGAGACCCCCGACCGCGTGGCCGGACTCGACGCGGGCGCCGACGACTACCTCGCCAAACCCTTCGAGCTGGACGAACTCCTCGCGCGGCTGCGGGCCCTGTTGCGCCGGGCCGCCCCCGCCACCGAGGAGGGCGCCGTGGAGGGCCCGCTCCAGGTCGGTGAACTGCGACTCGACCCGCTCGCCCGGCGGGTCTGGCGCGGCGACCGCGAGATCGACCTGTCCAAGACCGAGTTCGACCTCCTGGAACTCCTGGTTCGCAACGAGGGGATCGTCCTCGACCACGCGACGATCTACGACCGCATCTGGGGCTACGACTTCGGACCCGAGTCCAAGAACCTCGCCGTCTACATCAGCTATCTGCGCCGCAAACTGGAGGGCGGCGGGCCGCC
>NZ_ANBC01000306.1 GCF_000341125.1 Nocardiopsis lucentensis DSM 44048
CCATGAACGCCCCGCCGCCGAACACTCCTCCGGACGCGCCGCCGCCTCCGGGCCCACCGCCTCGGGGCACACCGCCGTCGGGCGCGCCCCGCCCCTGGTGGCGCGGGCTGGTCGACCAGCCGCGCGACTGGCGGCTGGGCACCCGCTTCGCGGTCCTGTTCGCCCTGGTCGCGGCGGTGACGATCGCACTGGTGGGCACCCTCGCCTACACCACCGCCGCCTCCCTCATCCGGACCGACGCCCGGGAGGAGTTCGACCGCACCGTCGAGGGGCTGTCCGAGGAGCTCGTCGCCCGCCACGCGTCGGGGGGAACGGAGTCGGTCGGCAGGGCTCTCGTCATCATGTCCAGCGGGAGCTTCCAAGCGCAGTACCTCAGCCCGGTCGGCACCCGGTCGGTCACCGCCGCCGACCCCGACCAGGTCGTCATCCTCCCCTCCGACGAACGGGACCTGGAGATCGCCCGGGACACGGAGCCGGGGGTCACCGACGTGCGCGAGGTCAACGTCGAGGGCCGCGACTTCCGCCTGGCCACGGTTTCCTTCGGCGCGGAACGCGGAGCCATCCAGCTCCTGCAGCCCCTGTCCCCGGTGGAGGCGATGATCGACCGGCTCGCCACCCAGATCCTGTGGGTGGGGCTGCTCGTCGCGCTCGCCGCCGCCGCGGCGGGCTGGCTCGTCGGCCACCGGACCACCCAGCGCCTGGTCCGCCTCACCGACGCCGCCGAGTACGTCAGCTCCACCGGACGCCTCGACCCGGTCGGTGGCGGCGAAGGCGGGGGTGAGGCCGGACGTGACGAGGTGGGCCGCCTCAGCAGCGCGTTCGACGCCATGCTCGGGCGCCTGGCCCGCTCCAAGGAGGAGCAGCGCAGACTCGTGCAGGACGCCGCCCACGAACTGCGCACGCCGCTGACCAGCCTCTACACCAACGTTCAGGTGCTGGGCAGAGTGGACCGGCTCACCCCCGAGGCGCGCGAACGGCTCATCGACGACCTCCGGGGCGAGACACGCGAACTCACCTCGCTCGTCAACGAACTCGTCGGCCTGGCCACCGGCGAGCGCGAGGACGAGCCCCAGAGCACGGTCGTCCTGGGCGACGTCGCCGAACGCGTCGCCGTCCGGACCCGGCGGCGCACCGGTCGCGAAATCACCGTGCACGCCGACGACAGCACCGTGTGGGGCCGACCCAGCGCCCTGGAACGCGCTGTCGCCAACCCGGTGGAGAACGCCGTCAAGTTCGACCCCGAGGGCACCGCACCCATCGAGATCCGTGTGCACGAAGGCGTCGTGGAGGTCCTCGACCGCGGACCCGGGATCGCCCCCGAACAGCTCGGCCGCGTCTTCGAACGGTTCTACCGCGCGACCGAGGCCCGCGGCCTGCCCGGCTCCGGCCTCGGGCTGGCGATGGTGCGCGACATCGCCCGGGCGCACAGCGGCGACGTGTTCGCGCGCAACCGGGAGGGCGGCGGGGCGGTCGTCGGGTTCCACCTACCGCTGTTCACGCCCCCCGGCGAAGGCGGCTGAGGCCCGACCGCTTCGGCCGATCAGCCCGACCCGGCCGCGGCCCCGATCACCGCGCCGCGCGCGGCGTCGCGGTAGATGCGCTCGAACCGCTCCAGGGAGTCCGCCAGCCGGTGCCGCTCCGCCATGGCCCGGCTGCGCTCGCCCATCCGCGACCGCCGGTCCTCGTCGGCCACGACGTCCCCCACCCGCAGCGCCAGCGCCTCGTGGTCACCGGGTGGGAACAGGTACCCGTTGCGCCCGACCTCGACCAGGTGCGGCAGGGCCATCGCGTCGGCCGCCACCACGGGCAGGCCGCTCGCCATCGCCTCCAGCGTGGCGATGCTCTGGAGTTCGGCGATGCTCGCGATGGTGAACACGTCGGCGCAGCGGTAGACGTCCGGCAGGTCGGCGTGGGACACGAACCCCAGGAAGACCACCCGGTCCGCGACACCCTCCGCCGCGGCCACCGCCTCCAGCCGACGTCGGCCGCCACCCTTGCCGACCAGGGCCAACTGGAGATCCGGGATGCGAGCCACGGCGCGGATCAGCTCCTCGACGCGCTTCTCCTCGTCCAACCGCCCGACGAAGAGCATCGTCCGGCGGTCCGGCAGGCCCAGACGGGCGCGCAGCCGCCGACGCTCGGGGGCGCCCGCGCGCGAAGGGCTGAAACGGACGAGGTCGATCCCGCAGGAGACCGGTTCGACCGTCCGGGTGAACCCCTGCTCCCGCAGCAGCCGCGCCGCCGCGGGGGTCGGCGTCGTCACGTGCTCGGCGCCCGACAGGACCGTGCGCAGGTCCCACCAGGCGAGCCGGGCCGCGTGCGGTCGCAGGGAATCGGGCACCCGCAGGTAGTCGAAGAGGTTCTCCGGCATGAAGTGGTTGGTCGCCACGACCGGGACACCGTGGTCGCGCGCCGCGCGGGTGAGCGTTCGGCCGACGATGAAGTGGTTCTGGACGTGTACCGCGTCCGGGCGCAGACGGGACAGCAGGCGGTCGAGGTGGCCGCGCGCTCCGGCCGGGACGGTCAGGCGGACGCTCTCGTGGGCGAGCGAGGGCATCGACCGCAGCCGGTGCTCCACCACCCCGTCGCGCTCGGCCACGTACGGCCGCCCCTCGGAGGAGGGGCACACGACGTGCACGGACACACCGCGCTCGGCCAGGCCCCGGGCCAACCGGGCGGTGAAGTAGGCCGCGCCGTTGACGTCGGGAGGGTAGGTGTCGGTTCCGATGAGGAGCCGGATCCCGCGGTCCCGCGCGCCGGAGGGGCGCGGACCGGGCGCCACCCGGGTCGGGGTCCGTGGGGTGGCGGGGGCGGGGGAGACGAAGGACGTCGACATGGGGTGCTCTCCTGCGGGCGGGACGGCGTTGGGGGCGCGCCGGACAGGCACGAGTGTGGATCACGTGAGTTGACCGCCACCGACCTTCCGGTGACGGCGGAGCGACCGGTCAGGTAGCACCTGACTCAGCGGTCGGCCGGGTGGCCGCCGCGCGCCGCCGGTGGCGCCCCCACCGGGGCGGTGGTGGACCCACTCCCGTACGGACACGTGTGAGGGGCGGCCCGGGACCCCCATGCCCGGGACCGCCCCTCGGGAGGGACGACCGTGGTCGTCAGGTTCAGTCGCCGATACCGTCCGGGCCCCCCGACCTGACGGAGGAGGAGGTCTGCTCCCCGAGCGTCACCGTCACCTCCCGCACGTCGCCGGAGCCGCCCTCCAGGACCCCGAAGGTCACCTCGTCACCGGGCCGGTGGGAACGGATCAGCGCGATCAGCTGATCGGGCGAGGAGACCGTCTCCCCGTCGACGGACACCACCACGTCACCGGCGGACAGCCCCGCCGCCTCGGCGGCACTGTCCCTGTTGACCTCCACGATCTCCGCTCCGCCCGCCGTGCTGCGGGTGATGGTCGCCCCGATCGCGGCGTAGCTGGCGGAGCCCTCCTCGACCAGCTGCTCGGCGATGGGCCGGACCTGGTTGACCGGGATCGCGAACCCCAGGCCCACCGATCCGCTGTCCTGCGAGATCCCGGCGATCGCGGTGTTGATCCCGATGACCTCGCCGTTCATGTTCACCAGCGGTCCCCCGGAGTTGCCCGGGTTGATCGCGGCGTCCGTCTGGATCGCGTTGATCACCGTCGAGGTGGGGCCGGCCTCGCCCTCGGCCACGCCCGTGTTCACCGGTCGGTTCAGCGCGCTGACCACACCCGTGGTCACCGTGCCGGACAGCCCCAGCGGCGAGCCGATCCCGACCCCNNNNGCACCGCCGGTTCGAGGCCGGTGCGGCCCTCGGCCTGGATCACCGCGATGTCGGACACCGTGTCCGAACCCAGGACCTCGGCGCGCGCCGTCGATCCGTCGTTGAACGTCACCTGGAGGGCGTCGCCCGGGGCGGCCTCCACCACGTGCGCGTTGGTGAGGATCTGGCCGTCGGAGGAGATGATCACCCCACTGCCGCTGCCGTTGGCGGTCTCGATGGACACCACGCTCGGCAGCACGGCGTCGGCGACCTCGCCGACCTCACCCTCGGTGGGCGTCGACCCCTGGTCACCGGTGAGCGAGCTGATCGGGGACGACACTCCTCCCGGCAGCAGGTAGGCGGTGCCCACCGCGGCGATCGGGCCCACGATGAGGCTGGTGATCAGGGCGGTGACCGCCGCGACGGTGACGACGCGTCCTCCGCTGGGCTTGTCGGGCCGCGGTACCGAACCCGGGGGAGGCCCCTGGTGGCCGAACGGCGGCTGCCCCGGACCGCCGCCGTGCCCACCGGGTCCTCCCGGCCCCTGGACTCCTCCCGGCCCGCCGAAGGCGGAGTGTCCGCCGGAGAACGCCGAGCCGCCACCGCCGGGTCCCCCCGGGCCCCCGTGCGGCGGAACCGGGCCGCCCGCGTGGTGGGCGTACACACCTGGGTGGCCACCGGCCGGGCCCCCGCTCGGGCCGGTGGACCAGGCGCCCTCGGCGCCGGGCGGAGGAGGCGCGGGATAGGTGTAGGCCGCCTGGCCGGACGCCTCCGGGCCGGCCCAGTCGCGGTCGGGACCGGAGGGGAGGAACCGCGGCCCGGTCTCCTGACCGGACACGGCGTCCGGCGCGGTGTCCGGCACCGCGCCGGGGGCGTCGTCCCCGGCCTCCCGGCCGGCGGATGCGGCCTGCTGGGCGTCGTCGTCCTGGGAGGAGCGCTCCCCGGCCGGGCCGGACGCCTCGGGCTGGTCGGCGGGCCCGGCCGGACGGTACTCGGGCTCCTCGTTCCCGGCCGCCGTGCCTGCACTCGGTTCGTTGGGGTTCAACTCAGCCTCCGACTCGCGGGACGATCCCTGCTGACGGGTTCCATGATGGTTCGCGTGGGTTAGAGCAGGGTGAGAGACCGATATGGCAAGGTTTCGAGTCCGTGTGACGCAGTCTTCCCCGGAACGATAACGTCCTTCTGCCACCGTGGCGTAAAGGAAGGGCAGGCCTTGATCAAGATCGTTCTGGCGGACGACGAACACCTCGTCAGAGGGGCGATCGCCGCGCTCCTCGGGTTGGAGGAGGACCTCGACGTCATCGCCGAGGTCGGCCGGGGCGACCAGGTCGCCGACGCCGTCCGCGCACACGGCGCCGACGTCGCCGTCCTCGACATCGAGATGCCCGGCGCCACGGGGCTGGAGGTCGCCGCGCGGCTCAAGGAGGAGGCACCCGGTTGCGGGGTCGTCATCCTCACGAGCTTCGGCCGCCCGGGGTACCTGCGCCGGGCGCTGTCCTCCGGCGCGCGCGGCTTCCTGGCCAAGGACGCCCCCGTCGACCAGTTGGCCGGGGCGATCCGCCGGGTCCACGACGGAGGGCGCTACATCGACACCGACCTGGCCGCCGCGGCGATGGTCGGCGGTGAGAGCCCCCTCACCGACCGTGAGACGGAGGTGCTGCGGGCGGCCTCGGACGGGGCCACCGTCGCGCGGATCGCCAGGTCGCTGCACCTGAGCGAGGGGACCGTGCGCAACTACCTGTCCAACGCCATCGGCAAGACCGGTGCGGACAACCGGATGGCGGCCATCCGGACCGCCCAGGACATGGGGTGGCTGTAGGGGCCCGCGCGTGCGTGGGAAGCGGTGCCCTCCTTCGTCCGCTCTCAGCCGGACCGGCCGGTGGTGGAGGGGCCGGTGCCGGCCCGGGCCCTCCGGAAACGGGTGCGGCCGTCCCAGGCCCACCCCTGGCGCCGCCCCCGCTCACAGCAGGCGCAGCACCATCATCGCCGTGTCGTCGGTGTGCCCGCCGGGCGCGTACTCCTCCAGCTCACGGTCGATCCGGCTGATCACCGCCTGCGCGGTCAGCCCCGCGCACCCGGAGAAGATCTCCTTCAGCCCCTCGTCGCCCAGCATGTCCGCGTTGCTCCGCCGCTCGGTCACGCCGTCGGTCACCGCCAGCACCACCTCGCCGGGGCGCAGGTCCACGCTCTCCGTCTCGAACCCCACGTCCTCGAACGCGCCCAGCAACGGCTGCGAGGACCCGAACGAGTTCACCTCGCCCTTCTGGTTCAGCCGCAGCGGCAGCGGATGTCCCGCCGACACCATCCGCACCCGCATCCCGCCACCGCTGTCCGTCGCCGGGGTCATCTCCCCGTACAGCATGGTCAGGAACCGGGTCGAGGTGTTCTCGTCCAGGATCGCCATGTTCAGCCGCTGCATGATGTGCGCCGGGGAGAACCCCTCCCTCGCCAGCGCCCGCAGCGTGTGCCGCGCCAACCCCGTGATCGCCGCGGCCTCCGGGCCCGTCCCGCACACGTCGCCGACCGCGAAACACCACCGGCCGCTGGCGGCGAACACGTCGTAGAAGTCCCCGCCGACCACGTTCTTCTCGTCCGCCGGACGGTAGAACACCGCGTGGTCCACACCCGGGATGACCGGCTCCTTCTCCTTCGCGGGAAGGAGGCTGCGCTGGAGCGCGCCGCTCATCGACGCCTGCCGCTCGTGCAGCCGGGCGTTCTCCATCGCCGACGCCACCCGGCGGCTCAGGTCGTCGGCGACGTCCACCTGGTCGCGGGTGAAGTCGCCGGCCTCGTCGTTGCCGATCGTCATCCGGCCCAGGGCGCGACCGTGTGCCACCAGGGGGATGCTGATCGCCGGGCCGTGCGTGAGCTCGCGGACCAGCTCCTCGGCCAGTCCCTCCTCCTCGAGCTCCGCCGGGCTCCACAGGGGCCGCGGCTCGCGCTGTTCGCGCGGCGGCTCACCGGACAGCAGGTCGCGCAGGATGTCATTGAGGTTCTCGTCCCGGTGCACCACGTGCGTCAGCTGGTAGACGCCCAGGTCGTTGGTGGTGTGGATGGCGCACCACCGGCCCAGCCGGGACGTGATCAGCTGCGCGGCGAGCGCCCCGGTCATCCGCTCGTCCAGGGTGCCCGCCAGCAGGTCGCTCGCCTCGGCGAGGAAGCTCAACGACGCACGGCGGCTCAGCTCCACCTCGGCCAGACGGGACCGCTCCACGGGAAGGGCGATGCGGTCCGCCCCGTCCTGGAGCCGCTGCGCCGCCGCCGGGCCGAAGTGCCGCGTCCGTTTCGACGCCACCCCCAGCAGGCCCGTCACCCGGCCGTCCACGATGAGCGGCGCCGTCACCAGGGAGCGCATCCCCGCGCGGGAGAGCCGTCCCCGGTTGGCGCGGGCGATCATCAGGTCGTCGTTGATCGTCGGCCCCGGCTCCGGCGCCGCCGACGGGAAGGCCTCCTCGGTGCGCACGCGCAGCGGGCGCCACGGGGACCCGTCGACGGTCAGGCCGACCGCCGATCGCACCTCCCACATGGTCTCGTCCGACGTGGCCAGCGCGATGTAGGCCGCGTCCCCGCCCAGCGCGGTCGCGGCGTACTCCACCGTCCGCTCCAGGAGTTGCCGCAGGCTCAGCCGCGAGCTCAGCGCCGCGTCCAGCGACGACCACGCACTGCGCGACGGGCGGTTGCCGCCCGTGGTGCCCCTGCGCACCGGGGGCGACTCCAGTGACGGAGGAGACGACGACCGTGTGGCGTCCTCGATGCGGAACCACACCGCCTTGTCCTCACGCCCGTAGCTCACCCCCCAACTGGAGGCGATCGCCGAGGCCAGGGCCAGCCCGAGGCCGCCCGGCCTCCGATCCCCGGAGGCCGGTTCGGCGTCGACCGTCAGCGGACCCGCCTGCGGCACCGCGCGCTCGGGCGCCGAGTCGGTCACCATCACCTCGATACAGCCGTCGATCCGGCGCACCGCCGCCTCCAGCGTTGAGCGCGCGTGGACGACGGCGTTGGTGACCAACTCGCTGACCAGGAGGATCACGTCATCGAACGGCTCCGGCACCCCCCAGGAGACCAGGGTGTCGTGGACGAATTCCCGGGCCGCGGCCGCCGTCTCCGGGGTGGGCGGGAAATCTCGTCGGGCGACCTTCGACGCGTCGTGTACTGGCAAGCCGTGCAAGTCCTTCGTCACTGGGCGTGGGGCGGCGGGGAGTACGCCTGCCCTTGTAACGATACGCCGGGGGCGCGGTCCGGGAGGCGCGGATACGGCGGAGTGCTGTTCTGGTGAGACCGACATGGCCAACCCGCCTGTGCCGGGCACCACGGCCAGTTAGTCTAAGTCACCGACACATCGGCTTCTTTCGGGTGGTATAACGCGGCGGTAGCGTGAGGTGTCGCCGGGCGACGGGCCACGAGCCCCACCCGGCGGACTGACGCGCGGCCGGCTCCGTCTCGGCGGGGCCNNNNACAGACCAGCAGGAGGGGTTCGATGCCCGACGCGGCCAAGGAACTGGCTGAGGAACAACTCGACGAGATTCTCAGTGCCCTGTACCGCATGCGGGACGGCGACTTCAGCGTGCGCCTCCGCCAACGCGGCAGCGGCGCGATCAAGGAGATCGCCTCGGTCTTCAACGAGGTGGTCGACCACAGCGAACAGCTCAGCAACGAACTCCAGCGCGTCGGCCAGGTCGTCCGCGACGAGGGCCGACTGCACGAGCGCGTCGCGGTCAACCCCTCCCGTGGGGCGTGGGGCGAGAGCGCCCGCGCCCTCAACGACCTGCTCGACGAGGTCGCCGAACCCGTCACCGACGTCGCCCGCGTCCTCGACTCCGTCGCCGAGGGCCAGCTCAGCCGCCGCGCCTCCACCGAGGGCCGCAGGGGCGAGCTCAAGGGCGACCTCCTGCGCCTGGCCACCACCGTGAACCGCATGGCCGACCAGATGAGCGGCTTCACCGAGGAGGTCACCCGGGTGGCCCGCGAGGTGGGCACCGAGGGCAAGCTCGGCGGCAGCGCGCAGGTCGAGGGCGTCTCCGGTGCCTGGCGCGAGGTGACCGAGTCGGTCAACCAGATGGCCTCCCGCCTCACCAACCAGGTGCGTGACATCTCCGCCGTGACGACGGCGGTCGCGCGCGGTGACCTGAGCAAGAAGATCACCATCGACGTCCAGGGTGAGATGCTCGACCTCAAGGACACCGTGAACACGATGGTGGACCAGCTGTCCACGTTCGCGGACGAGGTGACCCGGGTGGCCCGCGAGGTGGGCACCGAGGGCAAGCTCGGCGGCCGCGCGCAGGTCGAGGGCGTCTCCGGTGCCTGGCGCGAGGTGACCGAGTCGGTCAACCAGATGGCCTCCCGCCTCACCAACCAGGTGCGTGACATCTCCGCCGTGACGACGGCGGTCGCGCGCGGTGACCTGAGCAAGAAGATCACCATCGACGTCCAGGGTGAGATGCTCGACCTCAAGGACACCGTGAACACGATGGTGGACCAGATGACCGCGTTCGCGGAGGAGGTGACCCGGGTGGCCCGCGAGGTGGGCACCGAGGGCAAGCTCGGCGGCCGCGCCAACGTGCGCGGGGTCCAGGGCATCTGGAAGGACCTCACCGAGAACGTCAACTCCATGGCGGACAACCTCACCAACCAGGTGCGGGACATCTCCCAGGTGACCACCGCCGTCGCCCGGGGCGAACTGACGCGCAAGGTCGAGGTCGACGTCCAGGGTGAGATGCTCGCCCTGAAGAACACCGTGAACACCATGGTCGACCAGCTGGACTCGTTCGCCGACGAGGTCACGCGGGTGGCGCGTGAGGTGGGCACCGAGGGCAAGCTGGGCGGCCGGGCCAACGTCAAGGGCGTCTCGGGCATCTGGAAGGACCTGACCGACAACGTCAACTCGATGGCCAACAGCCTCACCTACCAGGTCCGCAACATCTCCCAGGTGACGACGGCCGTCGCCAAGGGTGACCTGAGCAAGAAGATCACCGTGGACGCCCAGGGTGAGATGCTCGACCTCAAGGACACCATCAACAAGATGGTCGACCAGCTGGACTCCTTCGCCAGCGAGGTCACGCGGGTGGCGCGCGAGGTCGGTACCGAGGGCAAACTGGCCGGTCAGGCCCATGTCCGGGACGTCTCCGGGGTCTGGAAGGACCTGACGGACAACGTCAACTCGATGGCCAACAACCTGACCTACCAGGTGCGGCAGATCTCCATGGTCACCCGCGCGGTCGCGGCGGGCGACCTGACCAAGAAGGTCACGGTCAACGCCAAGGGCGAGATCCTGGAGCTGAAGGACACCATCAACGTCATGGTGGACCAGCTCTCGGCCTTCGCCGACGAGGTGACCCGGGTGGCGCGTGAGGTGGGCACCGAGGGCAAGCTCGGCGGCCGCGCCGACGTCAAGGGCGTCTCGGGCATCTGGAAGGACCTCACCGAGAACGTCAACTCGATGTCGCACAACCTCACCACCCAGGTGCGCAACATCTCCGAGGTCACGACCGCGGTCGCCGCCGGTGACCTGACCAAGAAGATCGACGTCAACGCTCAGGGCGAGATCCTGGAGGTCAAGACGACCGTCAACACGATGGTCGACCAGCTCTCCGCGTTCGCCACGGAGGTCACCCGCGTCGCCCACGAGGTCGGCAGCCAGGGCCAGCTGGGCGGCCAGGCCAAGGTCGAGGGCGTCTCCGGCACGTGGAAGCAGCTCACCGACAGCGTGAACGGCCTGGCGGGCAACCTGACCACCCAGGTGCGGGCGATCGCCGAGGTCGCCAACGCCGTGGCCAAGGGCGACCTGACCCGCCGGATCCAGGTCGACACCCGCGGCGAGATGGAGGAGCTCAAGGACAACATCAACCTGATGGTGTCCAACCTGCGCGAGACCACCGCCACCCAGCAGGACGCCGACTGGCTCAAGTCCAACCTCAACCGCATCTCCGGCCACATCCAGGGCCACCGGGACCTGCACGAGCTGGCCCGCCTCATCATGACCGAGGTGACGCCGCTCCTGAACGCCCAGCACGGCGCCTGCTACCTGCCCGAGGACCAGGGTGACCAGGACGTCTTCCGCCTCTACGCGGGCTTCGGGTTCGCCCCGGAGGAGAGCCGCCGCCGTATCCGCAAGGGCGTCGGACTGGCGGGGGGGGGNCTGGAGCAGCAGATCGAACAGCAGGTCGGCAATCTCCCGTCGGGCTACGTCACCGTCCAGTCCGGCCTCGGCCAGGCCGAACCCCGGCACCTGTACGTCCTGCCGATCATCTCCGAGGAGCGCTCGCTCGGCGTCATCGAGTTCGCCTCCTACGAGGAGTTCCGGGAGATCCACAAGAACTTCCTGCGCCAGCTGGTCGCCCTGCTCGGGACCACGATCAACACCATCCTGGCCAACAACCGCACCGAGTACCTCCTCGAACAGTCCCAGCAGCTGACCAGCCAACTGCGCGAGCGTTCCAACGAGCTCCAGCGTCAGCAGGAGGAGCTGCGCGGCAAGAACGCCGAACTGCGCCAGAAGGCCACCCAACTCGCCAACCAGAACCGGGCGATCGAACTCCAGAACCAGCAGATCCAACGCTCCAGGAACGCCCTGGAGGAGCGCGCCCACCAACTCCAGGTCTCCTCCAAGTACAAGTCGGAGTTCCTGGCGAACATGTCGCACGAGCTGCGCACGCCGCTCAACAGCCTGCTGATCCTGGCCCGCCTCCTGGCCGACAACGCCGAGGAGAACCTCTCGCCCAAGCAGGTCGAGTTCGCCCAGACCATCCACAAGGCGGGCAGCGACCTCCTGCTGCTCATCGACGAGATCCTCGACCTGTCCAAGGTGGAGGCGGGCCGCGCCGAGGTCCAGCCCAGCGAGGTGTCCATCGCCCAACTCGTCGACTACGTGGAGGCCACCTTCCGCCCGGTCACCGGGGAGCAGGGGCTGGCGTTCGCGGTGGACGTCTCCCCCGACATCCCCGGCACCCTGTGGACGGACGAGCAGCGTCTCCAACAGATCCTGCGCAATCTGCTGTCCAACGCCGTGAAGTTCACGCCGCAGGGCGAGGTGCGCCTGCTCATCGAGCCCGCGTGGGCGCTGGAGGACGCCGACCTCGACATGTTCGTGGAGGACGAGGAGGTCATCGCGTTCACCGTGGCCGACACCGGCATCGGGATCGCGGAGGACAAGCTCCAGGTGATCTTCGAGGCCTTCCACCAGGGCGACGGAGGAACCTCGCGGCGGTTCGGCGGCACCGGCCTGGGCTTGTCCATCAGCCGGAACTTCGCGCGGCTCCTGGGCGGTGAGATCCGCGTCCAGAGCGTGGCCAACCAGGGATCGACCTTCACCCTGCTGCTCCCGGTGCGCCTGCCCGAGGACGCCGGCGAGCGCGGTGAGGAGACCACCGGTGTGGACACGGTCCCGGCGCTGGGGTCCTCCAGCGGTCAGGACCCGCTCACCGACGGAGCCACCGATGTCGAGTACGTCATGCCCGACGAGGACTTCGACGCGGCCCTGGCCGCCCTGACCGACATCGGCAACGAGCCGCTGCCCAGCGTCCCGGTGCTCAAGACACCCGAACCCGCGGCCGAGAGCGAGCGGGAGTCCGAGTCCGGCGGAGAGCGCGCCGAGGCCCGGACCGACCCCGAACGGCGCGCCATCCTCAGCGGGCAGCGGGTCCTCATCGTCGACGACGACGTCCGCAACGTCTTCGCCCTCACCAGTGCGCTCGAGGCCCAGGGGCTGGAGGTCCTGTACGCCGACAACGGCCGTTCGGGCATCGCCATGCTGGAGGCCAACGAGGACATCTCGCTCGTCCTCATGGACGTGATGATGCCCGAGCTGGACGGCAACGCGACCACGCGGGCGATCCGGGAGATGCCCCAGTTCGAGGAGCTGCCGATCATCTCCCTCACCGCCAAGGCGATGCAGGGCGACCGGGAGCGCAGCCTGGCGGCCGGTGCCACCGACTACGTCACCAAGCCCGTCGACCTGGACCACCTGCTGGACGTCATGCGGCGCTGGCTCACCGCCGACCGCTCGGAGACCATCGCCGGAGCCGCCGCCGACACCGACGGATCCGGGGGCGGCGACGCGGCGGGGGCCCCCCGGGGGGACAATGGCGCCACGGAAGACGACACCCGCACCGGCAACGGAGACCACCCGAACGGGGACGCCGACGGCGTCGGCGCCGCCCCGACAGAGGACCTGGAGTAACGAGCAGTGACCCAGAAGGCCAACATCCTTCTCGTGGACGACCGAGAAGAGAACCTGATCGCGCTGGAGGCGGCCCTCACCTCCCTCGACCAGAACCTGGTCCGGGCGAGCTCCGGTGAGGAGGCGCTCAAGCACCTTCTGGGTACCGACTTCGCGGTCATCCTGCTCGACGTCGTGATGCCGGGCATGGACGGCTTCGAGACGGCCGCGCACATCAAGCAGCGCGAGAAGACCAAGGATGTGCCGATCATCTTCCTGACCGCCCAGGAGGTCGACCGGCACGAGGTCTTCCGCGGCTACGCCTCCCGCGCGGTGGACTACCTGCTCAAGCCGTTCGACCCGTGGGTCCTACGCTCCAAGGTCGAGGTGTTCGTCGAACTCCACCAGCTGAAGGCGCAGATGCGTGAACAGGCGCGCAGTCTGCAACGCGACCTCGGCCAGGAGACCGGCGAGCCCGGCCGTGTCCTGGCCGAGCGGCTCGCCCAGCGCTCCCGCCAGGTCCAGGGCGACCTGGCCGCGCTGCGCGAGCACATCATGGCCAACTACCAGGACAGCGACCAGCCGCTGGTGGACGGGGTACGACGGATGGACCGCTCGGTGAGCCAGCTGTCCACGCTGGTGGACACGTTGTACGGGCCCGCCTAGGTCGTGTTTTTCGGGCCTGCCGCTTCGCTTCGGCCCGCCCGCCGCTCGTTCCTCGCTGGCGGCTTGCCTCGTCTTGCGGGACCCCGTACGCCCCTCTGTGTTGATGCGGCCTCGCGGGCTCGGCCGGGGCTCGGGGCGTGGAGAACCGGGTTTCTTCGTCGTCGCCTTCGCCTGGCTCGTTCCTCGCCGGCGTCTCGGCTCCTCCTGCAGAACCCGGTACGCCCCTCGCTCAGGCTGAGGGGCGCGGGGGGAGCGCCAGACCGATGTGCTCGCCGATCTCCTCGATGAGACCCAGGTCCGCGAGGCGGAAGCTGCCCCGGTTGCTGCGCCGGATCAGGGTCAGCGCGCCGCGCACCCCCCGGCTTCCGCGCAGTGGCACCGACATCAGGGACCCCGCGCCCAGCGCCGCCAGGAGCGGCGCCCCCGACTCCGCGTACCCGAGGACGTCCTCCTCCTCGATCAGCGGGAACAGCTGTGACTGGCCGCTGCCGAGCACCTCGCCGGGGACGGCGGAGTCGCACGGCGCCGCCGCCACCTCCGCCCGCAGCTCCTCCGGTGCGTCGGGCGGCCCGGCCACCGCGGCGCGCCTGGCCGCACGAGGGCCGGTGGGCAGGTCGCACACGTCCAGGAGCACCCAGTCGGCGTAGGAGTCCGCCAACAGTTCGGCGGCGTCCGCCAGGGCGAGCGGCTCACCCTTGCCGCCCGGCCCCGCGCTGCGCAGCAGCAGCCGCGTCATCCGGGTCAGCACGTCCAACCGCCGTGCCGCCAGGACCACGACCTGGTCCTCCACCTCCGGCTCCAGCGGCGCGGGGCCCTCCTCCTCGGAGCCGCTCATCGGCGGGGACATCGCGACCAGGACGAGAGGATGTGCCTCCGTGGGCAGCTCCAGCCGGGTCATGGTCAGATGCACGTCCTCCGCCCAACCGCGCTGCGCCAGCCGCGACTCCAGCGAGGCGGTGCCGCCCCCGCGCAGAACCGACGCCAACCACGACTGCATCGTCGCGCGTTTACGCAGGTCGACGAAGTGTGCGAAGGGTTTGCCGGTGAGGTAGCCGGGAGCGCTCCCCAGCTGTGCGGCCCCGGCGTTGTTGATCCGCCGGATGTAGCCGTCGTGGTCCAGCAACACCACGGGCACGCTCAGCTCCGCGAACATCGCGCGCAGCAGGACCCGGTCGCCGTCGTCGCCCGACCGGCGTGGGCCGGGCTGTTCCGGGCGCGCCCGGCTGAGCTGCTCGTCCGCCTCACCGAGGAGGCGTTCGGCGTACTCCAGTTCCGCCAGCGCCGCCTCGGCCGTGCTCTGAGCGTCGTCGGGGTACATTGCGTGGGTGCTGCCAAGGGCGGCCACGCGCTCTCCCAGAGCGGTGATCTCCCTGCGCAGCCCGGCGAGGTTGTCCGACACGCTCAGGTCTCCGGTCGTCGTCGATCGCGTCTTCGGCGGTACCCGTCAGGTTGTCCCGACACCGTTGTCTCACACCGACGCTAACCGATGTGAGGGGCGGTGCCCGCCACGGTTACCGTTAAGGGCACGGGGCACGGTGGCGGAAGTGAGGTGGGACGGTGTGGATCGAACGCCTGGCTCGTGACATCGGGGCGCTGGGCCAGGCCGAGAACACCACCCTCGAACGCGCCCTGGACCAGATGAGCAGGGCCGCCGCGCTGGGGGTGCCCGGTTGCTCCGCCGCCCTGGTGGTCGTCTGGCGGGAGGTCGCGGGGCCCGACGGCTCGGCCCGGCACGTCGTCACCGACTACGGTGCCTCACACGCCGACCTGTCCGAGGCCTTCGAGTACCAGTACACCAGCGACCAGGGACCCACGGTCGAGGCGGTGCGTGAGATGCGCCAGGTGCGGGTCGGCGACGTCCTGCGCGAACACCGCTGGCCCGGCTACACCAGCATGGCCGTGCAGTGCGGCGACCGCTCATCCGTCACACAGCCCAGCCTCATCCCGGGAGACGAGGGCGACGACGACCGCGTCGTGACCTTCGGCGTGCACTCCGGCCGGGCCGACGCCTTCGACGAGGACGTGGTCGTCCCCCTCACCGCCCTGCTCGCCGAACACGCGGCGGTCGCCCTGCTCAGTGTGGGCCGCCAGGCCGACGTGGCCCGCGAGACCGCGCACATGCGCCGGGCGATGTCCGCGCGGACCGTGATCGACCAGGCCAAGGGCATCATCATGCACGCGCGCGCCTGCGACGCGGACGCCGCCTTCGCGGCGCTGCGCGAGGTCGCCCAGCGCAACCGGATGAAGGTCGTGGACGTGGCCCGCGACCTCGTCCGCGAGAACACGGGCAGCCCGGCACGGGTCCGTCGCCCGCGACCGGACAGCGGGTGAACACGGCACCAACCTCACACCGATGAGTCCGGAGCGTGACCGAAGCCGGGGATGATGGGCTTCCGGGGCCGTCCCGGAACGACAAGGAGAGCCGAGAGTGACGTCAGACATCTCGACCCGTCGCGAGGATGGCGTCGTCGTGGTCACCCCGGTGGGGGAGATGGACGCGGTGACCTCTCCGGCCCTGGCGGAGGTCCTCGAGGGGCTCCTGTCCGAGGAACGGACCGGTGGGATGGTGGTCGACCTCGCCAAGGTCGCCTTCTGCGACTCCCGCTGCATCGGCGTGCTCGTCGCCGCCTACCGGCACGCTCGTGACAGGGGTGTGGGTCTCGTGGTCGCCGAACCCCAGCAGCAGGTCCACCGCCTGTTCGTGATCGCCGGGATCGACCAGGTCATCCCCATCATGACGAGCACCGGCGCCGCCGTGGACTCCCTCCGGCCATAGGCCGCGCCCTCTTCGGCCCCTCGCCTCGCCCATCACCCTCAAACGACGCCTACGGCGCGGCCCCCGACCCGGTCGAGGAAGTGCAGCCGGACCAGCGACCCCGCGGCGCTGCCGCAGATCTCCAGGAAGTCGCAGGTCTGCCGGGTGATCCACAGCCCGTACCCGCGCGGGCGCGTTCCGTCGGCCGGCCGGTAGCCGGTCAGCGGGTCGACGAGGCCGCCGTCCTCGTCGAAGACGTCGCACACCCATCGCCCCGGCGCGCGCCACACGGTCACCGTGCCCTTGCCCGCGCCGTGCTCCAGCACGTTGGCGGCCAACTCGTTCACCGCCACGACCAGATCGTCCACCCTCACATCCGGCCAGCCCGCCGCGCGCCCGAGTCCGGTGAGTTCCCGGCGCAGCCGCGGCAGGGACTGCCCGATCTCCAACTGGTGGACGGGCCCCGCAGTCGGCAGCGGTTCCGGCGCCGTCGGCCGGACCCCGAACGCCGCCGTCCCCAGNCCCGCCGTTGGGGCGGGGGCCGTCGGGACCCACCAGCACCGGGTGGGTGGCGCGCACCGCCGACCGCACATGCGGGGCGAGGCCGCGCGCGTCGTGCGCGCACAGCAACCGCAGCGGTGTCGGGGCCAGCGCGGTGGACAGCACGGACTCCAGCCGGAGCCACTCCCGCAGCTCCATCGCCGACCCGTCGGACAGAGGGGGCTCGGCGATCACGGCCACGGGGGAGGAGCCGTGCACGAGCGCCAGCCGGTGCAGGAAGGCCAGCGTCCGCCCCGGCGCGGCGTAGAGCTCGGCGCGGTCGGTGACGTGTACCCGGGCTCGCTCCGGGGCGCTGAGGCCCTCGGTCAGGGCTGCCACGCGGCAGGCGCTGACGGCGAGCACGGCGTGGGCGTCCTCGCGTACGGCGGAGCGCAACCGCTGCTGGGCCACCTCGTGGAACCTCTGCTCGCGGTGGAAGAGCAGGCCCTGGTGTTCGAAGATCATCGGTGAGGGTTCGCGTTCGGGGGAGCGGCGCCCGGGTACGTACGCCGTCGTCTGAGGTGTACCCACTCCGCGCCCGGTCCCCCGGAGCGGGTTCCGGGAGACCGAGGAGGCGTGTGCGGAGGGAGCGGGGACACGGCTCAGTGGGCGGCCGTCGACAGCAGAACGCCGTCGACCTCGTCCTCGTCGGGCTCCTCGTTCTCCGGGGTCTGGGGCAGGGAGCGCTGGTAGGCGATCTCGGTCTCCACCGCGATGCGCTGCCACGTGAACCGGGAACGGGCGCGGTCGGCGGCGGCGATACCGTACGCCGAGCTCATCGTCGGTGTGTTGAGGACGGCGCGCACGGCGCGGGCCACCTCGTCGGGGCGGCCGAAGCGCATGAGGACACCGCTGGTGCGGTGCAGTACCGCGCCGGGGACCGCACCCGTGGCCGTGGCGACCACCGGCAGGCCGCACGCCATGGCCTCCACGACGGCCCCGCCGTAGGGGTCGTAGGCGGCCGCGGACACGTACACGTCCGCCGAGCGCAGCAGCCGGGGCAGCTCCTTGCGCTCCACGGGGCCGGTCAGGTGGACGCGGTCGTCCACGCCCGCCTCCTTGGCCAGCAGTTCCAGGGCACGGGCGTTCTCATCCAGGGCCACGTCGCGGTCCTCGGTGGTGGACACGATCAGGAGCTCGGCCTCGGGAAGCCGGGTCATGGCTTCGACGAGCCGGTCGGCGCCGCCGGGGCCGGACAGGGACGTGACCGAGACCAGGCGGGGCCGCTCCTCGCGGCGGGTCTGCCAGGGCTCGGAGGACGCGCTGCCCTCCACACTGAAGTGGTCGGTGTCCACGCCGAAGGGGACGACGCTGACGTGGTGGCGGGGCACGCCGAGCCGGGCCAGTTCACCCTGCTGGTCGGTCGAGTTGACCAGGACGTGGTCGGCGCGCGATGCCAGGATCGTCTCCATGCGTGCGCGTTCGGGCTGGTGGGCGAGGCCGGAGCGCTGCTCGCTGGCGTTGAGCGTGTGGAAGGTCTGGACGATCGGGGTGCCGCTCTGATCCCGGTCGCAGTGCGCCTGGGCGTGCAGGGCGGCCAAACCGCTGGTCCATCCGACGGAGTGGAGGACGTCTGGGGTGTCCTCGTCGAGGGCGGCGGCGAGCGCGGTCCCGAAGGCGCCGGTGTGCTCCGTCTCCTCGTCATCGCCGAGGGGACGGGCCGGACCCGCGTCGAGGTAGACGACGGAGACTCCGCGTGACATGCGGGTGCGGCCGTCGGGCTGGTCGGGGTCGCTCCGGCGCGAGTACACCGTGACCTTGTGGCCGCGCTTGGCGAGCTGCCGGGACACGGCGCAGGCGTGCAGACTCGCTGGGCAGGCCGGTTCCCCCCGGTGGGCGGGGAGGGGGTTGGCGTGTTCGGCGACCATGGCGATCTTCACTGAGTTGGACTCCTTGGACACGAGGGACGGGTCCGTCATCGGCGGGTGCTGCGGCCGGAGGCCGTCCGTTGAGGGCGGTCCCGAGGCGACTCCGGAGCGGGGTCGGAGCCCCCCGGGAGGGAAACGTGGTCGACGGGCCGTTCTCCCGGCCCGTCCGGTGATCGGCGCGCGTGGCACGGGGCCCAGGGCGCGTCAGGGGGCGACGGGGCGCGTTCGCGGCACGGGCGGAGGTCTGCGGGCAGCGCTGAGGACCGTGCGCATCGAGGGCACGCGGAAGCCAGGTGGTGAAGAGGAAAGGAGGGGGGAGGGCAGACGCACAGAAACCACACCAAACGACCGATAGGGAGAGCGAGCCACCGTGCGAACCCGGATCGGGTCAACGCGCGGGCGAGGTCGTGTGTGTCTGCGTCTTAGACACCCAACGGCACCCATTCTGCCAGACGGTCAGGTGAGTCACAACGTGACAGGGGATCGCTGACCGTGCCAAAGGGGGGCTTCGGGGCTGCCCGTAACCCCGGAGGAGTCCCTTTGTACTGCGGCTTCTCGATCTCGTCCGATCCCCACTGTCGCCGTCAGGGCACCGCCGCTACTGTCGGACAGGAACAACAGGACTGGACCTCGTTCACCACCGGCTCACCGATCACAGCACTTTCGGCGATGGCAACCCGCGTGGGAACTGCGTATCCGGGTGTTTTCCGCCATGATGTACGCGGATTTTGACCGACTCCACCGGTACCTCGGTACGGTTACAGAATCCACACGTTGAACGGGACTCGAGCAACGTCCGGCGGTGCGCGCCGGGCAACCGGCCACGGCCGATGAAACGGGAGGAAGGGCGTATGGGTGTCGCTGGTGGGGAAGTCATTGTCACGGCCCTCACGCACCGGGGCGCTGTCCGTCCCGCCAACGAGGATTCCGTCGTCATGGGTGCGCTCACCGTCGCCAGCGCCAACATGACCTCGCCGGTCCGTTGCGTTCTGCCGGTGAGCGAGCCCGTCATCCTCGCCGTCGCCGACGGGATCGGCGGTCAGGCCGCGGGTGAGATCGCCTCCGAACACGCCGTGCACCGCATGGCCGAGGTGGGCCCCCGGCTCAAGGGCCCGGACGAGATCGCCCAGTTGCTGACCAACATCGACGAGGAGATCAAGGACCACGCGACCCAGCACACCGAATTCTCCGGTATGGGGACCACGGTCGCCGGTGTCCTGCTCAACAACGACGGCAACTTCTGGTTCAACGTCGGTGACTCGCGGACCTACCGCCTGGAGGGGCGCTACCTGCGCCAACTCTCCGAGGACGACTCCCCCGCCCTCCCGCCCTCCGAGGACGGCCGTCCGGTCACCACCAACTTCATCACCCAGTCCCTCGGCGGCAGCGCGGGCGGCGCGATGGTCCCGCACGTGGGCCGGGACGAGGGAGCCGACCCCAGCGCCTGGCTCATGTGCAGCGACGGCCTGTCCGACCTCGTCCTGCCGGAGGAGATGGAACGGATGATCGCCGAGGCCGGGAGCGACGAGGCCGCCGTGCACGCACTCTGGCAGGCGGCGATGGAAGCGGGCGGCAAGGACAACATCAGCATCCTGCTCGCGCGCCGCGTGTAGCCCGAGAACGACGGTGGGGCCCGGACATCGTGTCCGGGCCCCATCTGCTTTGTGGGCCGCCGCCTCGCCTCGGCCCGCTCCTAGTTCTGGTCGCCCCGGGAACGGGAACGCAGCAGCACCGCCAGGAGTACGACCGCGCCGATGCCGATGACCGCCGCGGCGACGGCGCCCACGATCACGATCATGGTCCCCGGCGACGCACCGGAGTCGGCCTCGGCCGCCGCCTCATCGGCCGCGACCGGGGTCTCCTCCGCGGGGGCGGCCGTCTCGTCGCCGGTTCCGGGGCCCTCCTCGGTCTCGCCGCCCTCCGACCCGGCCTCGGGAGCGGCCGCGGCCGCGGCCGCCTCCGTCAGGGTGAACGTGAGCGTGTCCTGGATGGGGTGGCCGTCGGAGGAGACGACCCGGAAGCCGATCGTGTACTCGCCCGCCTGGTCCAGGGGGAGCAGGCCCGTGGTCACGTCCAGGTCCTCGAACCCCAGGGCCTCGCCGTCCTGGTACTGCTCGCCGTCGGGGCCGGTGACGATGATGTCGCTCGCGCTGTCCGACGCCATCGGCGTGTTGTTGAAGGTCAGCACGATCTCCTCGGGTGCGGCGTCCAGGGTGGCGCCGTCCTCGGGTGAGGAGCCGGTGAGGACGTCGTGGGCGAGGGCGGGCGCGGGGGCCAGCACCAGCGCGGCGGCGGCCAGCGGAGCCGCGGCCGCGGCGATCACACGCGGGAGGCGGCGGGTCGTCGCGTGGCCGGGGGTGTTCGTGGTCTCGGTGGACGCCATGTCTTCTCCCAGTGCTCGGGGTCGGTACGCGCACCGGCGGAGAAGGCCGGGTCGCACGTGTTCGAAACTAGGGCATGGTCGGCGGACGGCCGTTCCGCCGCGCGACCCTCGGCCCGGCTCCTGCGGCGCTCTCCCTACGTAGTCGACCGCATCTTCGGTCGAGTTCCCTCTTCGTCCTTGCGGCAACCGCGCCGGGGACGGCTCTCGCGGGCCCGAGGGGCGCACGCACACGGAAAAGGGGCCGTCGGGTGCGGTCCCCCTCGCACCCGACGGCCCCGCCATCGCCTCAGGAGGCCGGTACCAACTCGCGCCGCATGTAGCGGCGCTGCTCCGGGGTCGTACCGCCCCAGACGCCGTGGGCCTCTCCGGCTCGCAGAGCCCACCGCAGGCACTCTTGGCGAACAGTACAGCTGCGGCAGACGGCGACGGCCTGCTCGGTGTCGGCGCGCCCGATCCCGGTGCTGCTCACCGGGAAGAAGATCTCCGGGTCGTGGGAACGGCAGTTCCCCTGCTCGACCCAGTCCTCGCTCTCGTGGTAAAGGCGGTTCACGTGCGCCTCCGATCCGTGGCTGCGATCCGTGGTCTGGGGCCGCGCCGTGGGTCGCACGGCGGGCGGGTCCTCGTCCTCACCACGGCTGTCGGGTGCTTGACCCCTCTGGTCTGCGGCGAAGCGATGCGACTAAGTGTAGTACGACCTGATGTAGTACTACACGGAGTCTGGTGGAAAGTCGGCGAGACATCAAGGGTTTCGGCGAGGTCGTGTCGGCGCCGTGGAGGGCCGCGCGCGAGTCTTGGGGCGCGGGGGCCGAAGGGGCGTCGGGCGCCGGACCGGAGGGGAAGTCCCTGCCCAGAGCCGGTTTTCGAAGGGGGCTGGAGTGGGGGTCTGCGCCGGGGCTCGCGCTCCAGAGGCGTTATGTCGCGAGGTTTCCACCGAATTGATGTGACTTAACGCACTGTTAATATTGCTCGATCAGGCTCTATGTTTGACCCTGAGTGCTGCCCGCCACACGGGGCGAGCCGCGCGGCCACGTACCGGGTCCCGGCCCCGGGCCAAGCGTCGAAGTCCCTGATGGGCAGGGGGCTCGCGGGTGGAGGGGCGCTCAGTGCCTCTCCCGCGAAACCCCTGGTCAGGGCGGTTGTATGCTGCTAAATAAACGAGCCATACCCGATGCTGATCTGATGAAACATCTACGCGGAGTCTCTCTGAAACGTCATTGACATTCGTTCGCTAAGTTCGATCGACGTGCCACATCTACGAACGAACCTCCAAGCACACGACCGGACTGACGGCGGGGCCACCGGCTCCGGCACCACAGGGTCCGTGAGCCGTGGGGACGTGCACCTGACGCACCCCACCGCGGAGGACGGGCCGCGCATGTGGCGGCTGGCAGGGAAGGCGGGGATGGACGTGAACTCTCCGTACGCCTACACGCTCTGGTGCCGTGACTTCGCGAAGACCAGTGTCATCGCCTACGACGACGCGGGCCGTCTCGCCAGTTACGTCACCGGATACGTGCGCCCTGACAGCCCGGACACGTACTTCCTCTGGCAGGTCGCCGTGGACTCCTCGTTCCGAGGACAGCGGCTGGCCCGCCGGATGCTCGACTTCGTCGGCGACGGGTTCGCCGACATGGGACTGCGTTATCTCGAAGCGACCGTCACGCCCGACAACACCGCCTCACGCGCGCTGTTCGCCTCGTTCGCCCGCGACCGTGACGCGGAGATCGAGTGGAGCCCTCTCTTCACCGGGGAGCACTTCCCGCACGAGGACGGGACTTCCCACGAACCCGAGGAGCTCGTGCGTATCGGCCCCTTCGGGCAGGGGACGAGCCAAGAGCGTGCCTGACCGTCCGCACCGGATCGACCGATCCTGACCCGCCCCGTCGTCACAGCCCTGAGCCCACGAACCTGGGGAAAGGAACCAAGGAACCCACGATGGAGACCTTCCAGCGCCTCGAATCCGAAGTCCGCGGATACTGCCGGAACTGGCCGGTCGTCTTCGACAAGGCCCTCGGAAGCCACGTCTACGACGAGAGCGGCAGGCCCTACCTGGACTTCTTCGCCGGGGCCGGGTCCCTCAACTACGGGCACAACAACCCGGAGTTGAAGAGCTCGCTCATCGAGTACCTGACCGATGACCGGATCGTGCACAGCCTCGACGCCTACAGCACCGCGAAACGGGACTTCCTGAAAACGTTCGAGGAGATCATCCTCAAACCCCGGGGCCTGGACTACAAGGTCCAGTTCCCCGGCCCCGCGGGCAACAACGCGGTCGAGGCCGCGCTGAAGCTGGCCCGCAAGTACACCGGTCGCCAGACCATCATCAACTTCACCAACGGCTTCCACGGCATGACCCTGGGCGCCCTGGCGGTGACCGGCAACTCCATGAAGCGCGGCGGCGCCGGCGTCCCGCTGGACCACGTCGCCACCATGCCGTTCGACAACTACCTCGACGGCCAGACGCCGGACTTCCTGTGGCTGCGCAGCCTGCTCGAGGACAGCGGCAGCGGTCTCGACAAGCCCGCCGCGGTCATCGTCGAGACCGTCCAGGGCGAGGGCGGCATCAACGCGGCCAGCGCCCAGTGGCTGCGCGGGCTGTCCGACCTGTGCCGCGAGTACGAGATCCTCATGATCGTCGACGACATCCAGATGGGCTGCGGCCGCACCGGCGACTTCTTCAGCTTCGAGGAGGCCGGGATCACCCCGGACATCGTCACGCTGTCGAAGTCCATCAGCGGCTACGGCCTGCCGATGGCGCTCACGCTGTTCAAGCGCGAGCTGGACGTGTGGAGCCCGGGCGAGCACAACGGCACGTTCCGCGGCTTCAACCCGGCCATGGTCACCGGCACCGAGGCGCTGCGCCGCTTCTGGAGCGACGACTCCTTCGCCCGCGCCACCAAGGCCAAGGGTGACATGGTCGCCGCCCGCCTGACGGAGATCGCTGCCGAGTTCCCCGAGGTCGGCGCGCACGTGCGCGGCCGCGGCCTGGCCCGCGGTCTGGGCTTCGAGGAGACCTCGATCGCCAAGCGGGTCGCCGCCGAGTCCTTCGAGCGCGGTCTGCTCCTGGAGACCTCCGGACCCGAGGACGAGGTCGCCAAGCTCCTTCCGGCGCTCACCACGACGGAGGAGGAGCTCAACGCCGGGCTCGACATCATGGCCGACGCGGCCCGCGCGGCCGTGAAGGTCGCCCAGCCGGTGTAGTACCCGCCCCTTGAGGGGCGAACGGTCACGGGGCCGATCGGCCTACCCGATTCGGGAAGCCGATCGGCCCCTGACCGTGTTCAATGGAC
Source organism: Nocardiopsis lucentensis DSM 44048 (assembly GCF_000341125.1). Classification (GTDB taxonomy): domain Bacteria; phylum Actinomycetota; class Actinomycetes; order Streptosporangiales; family Streptosporangiaceae; genus Nocardiopsis; species Nocardiopsis lucentensis. The sequence continues at coordinate 24,389 of NZ_ANBC01000306.1, forward strand.
CAAAAGCGACGGCGCGAGAGCGCGTTAAGGAGAGTTCAGTGATCATTCGCAGCGTGGACGACGTCAACGACACCGACCGTGACGTCAAGCACGGCAACTGGCGTAGCCGCCGGATGATCCTCGCGAAGGAGGGCGTCGGCTTCTCCTTCCACGAGACCGTCCTGTACGCGGGCACCGAGACCACGATGTGGTACGCCAACCACGTCGAGCTCGTGCACTGCATCGAGGGCGAGGCCGAGCTCACCAACGAGGAGACCGGGGAGAAGCACACCATCACCCCCGGCACCCTCTACCTGCTCGACGGTCACGAGAAGCACACGCTCCGCATCAAGGAGGACTTCCGTGTGCTGTGCGTGTTCAACCCGCCGGTGACCGGGCGCGAGGTGCACGATGAGAACGGCGTGTACCCGCTCATCATCGAGGAGCCGGAGTCGGAGAGCACCCCGGTCTCCTGACGACCGAGTGTGAACGAGTGGGCGGGGTCCGTGGTGATCGGACCCCGCCCACAGTCGTGTACGGCACCGGGTTCCCAGGGTGACCGGGTATCACACCCAGGGTCACAAGTCACAGGTGACCCAGTATGCACGCCTCTTCGGGCTGTTCATCACACGGCTGATTGCTCATAACCAGTGCATAACGGACTAAACCTGCCTCGTTACGGCTGGGCGGGCCAGGGGAGGGAGAGATCCGTACCTGCGCCGTCGGTCCGTGTCCCGGTCGGCGGCCGGACCCCGCGGAGTGACTCGGCCGCGGACACCAGCCCGCACAGGCGTCCCCATCCGAACGCGCGGTGCCGTCGTCCCCTCGGGCGCGGCGCCGCACTCAGTTACACGAGGAGCAGTCGTGAAGAAGCAGGTATCAGCGGTCACCCGAGGAGCCCTGGGTCGCCGGGACGCATTCCGCCTGGGTGGCGTCGGACTCGCCGTGGCCGGACTCGCCGCCTGCAGCCGTGTCGAGGACGGAGGCGGAGGTGAGGAAGGGGGGACTTCGGCGCTGGAGCGGTTGCGTGAGCAAGGCTTCGTCACGATCGGTCTGGCCAACGAGATCCCCTTCGGTTTCATGAACGACGCCGGTGAGCCCGCCGGGCAGTCCCCGGCCGTGGCCGCCGCGGTCTTCGAGGAGCTGGGCGTGGCCGAGGTCAGGCCGGAACCGGTCGCGTGGGACGGCCTGATCCCCGGTCTGATCGCCAACCAGTTCGACGTCATCGCCGCGGGCATGTTCATCACCCCGGAGCGCTGCGAGCAGGTCGCCTTCAGCGAGCCGACCGCGACCTCACCCGAGGCCTTCCTCGTCGAGGAGGGCAACCCCGGCGACATCTCGCACTTCACCTCGTTCGTGGACAACCCCGACCTGCGCCTGGCGGTCCTCAACGGATCCGTGGAGCAGACCTACGCGGAGGAGTTCGGGATCCCCGAGGACCAGCTGGAGCTGATCCCGGACCAGACCACCGGTTACGAGCTGCTGGAGCAGGGCCGGGTCGACGCGGTCTCCATGCTGAAGGTCTCCCACGAGTACCTGCTGATCGACCGCGGCGGGCCCTTCGAGGTCACCGAGGCCTTCTTCCCCGAGATCGACGGCAAGGAACAGCGCGGCTGGGGTGGCCTGGCCCTGCGTCAGGGGGACACCGAACTCCTGGCGGAGGTCAACCGCGTGATCGGCGAGTTCAAGGAGAGCGGACGCCTCCTGGAACTGGGCGAGGAGTGGGGCTTCACCGAGGCCGACCTGCCCGACGACACCACGACCGAACAACTCTGCGAGGGCTGATCCCGCTGTGCAGTTCCTGATCGAGCGGTTCCCGCTCTATCTCGACGGCGCGTGGGTCACCGTTCAGATCACCCTCGGCGGCAGTGCCCTGGCCTTCGTCCTGGCCATGGCCTTCGGCATCCTGGGCACCATCAAGCACTGGCTGCCCAGGGCCGTGGCCACGGTCTACGTCGAGGTGTTCCGTGGCATTGCCGCCATGGTGCTGATCTTCTGGATGGCCTACGTCCTGCCGGACCTGACCGGCTACAGGCTGGACAGAACCTTCGCCGCGATCCTCGCGGTGGGGCTCAACGTCGGGGCCTACGGTGCCGAGGTGGTACGTGCCGCGATCAACGCTGTGCCCAAGACCCAGGTGGAGGCCACGGTCGCGCTGAACCTGTCCTGGTTCCAGCGCATGCGGCTGGTCGTCCTGCCGCAGGCCTGGGCGCAGATGCTGCCGACGTTCGGCAACCTGGTCATCGAGCTGATGAAGGCCACCGCCGTGGTCTACCTCATCGGCGTCGTCGACCTGACCGCCATCGCGCGGCAGGTGCGCGACGCCACGGGTGAGACCGTCATCGCCTACATGGGTGCCCTCCTCATCTACTTCCTGATCGCGCAGGTGCTGATCTTCGGTATGCGACTCCTCGAACGCCGGGCCAACCGCAAGCTGGGTCGGACGCCGCCGGGCGGTACCGGTCTGGGCGCCCTCCTGCGGCACCCGGTCGTTCCCGGAGCCGGGGGCGGTGTGAGCGGATGATCTGGGACTTCGAGTTCACCGGGCGGATCCTGCCGGACCTCCTCGGCGGCCTGTGGGTCACCGTCCAGTTGACCGTGATCGGTTACCTGATCGCCCTGTCCTTGGGCCTGGCCGTCGCCGTCGTGCGCCGTGTCCGCGTGGTCGGGCCGATCGTGCACGGGGTCATGGAGTTCATCCGGACCACCCCCCTGCTGGTGCAGGCGGTCTTCGTGTTCGCCCTCGTCCCCCCGGAGATCTCCGCCTTCACCGTCGGTGTCGTGGTCCTGGGCGTGCACTACGCCGCCTACACCGCCGAGGTGTACCGCTCGGGCATCGAGGGGGTGGCCAAGGGCCAGTGGGAGGCGGCCCGGGCGCTGAGCCTCCCCGTGAGCAGGACCTGGGGCGCGATCGTGCTCCCGCAGGCGATCCGGAAGGTCATCCCCGCGTTGGGCAACTACCTGATCGCGATGTTCAAGGACACCCCACTGCTGTTCGCGATCACCGTCGTCGAGCTGCTCGCGACCGCCCAGCGGATCGGCGCCGCCGAGTTCCGCTACACCGAGACCATCACACTGGCGGGGCTGTTGTTCCTCCTCGTGAGCATCCCCTCCGCGATCCTCATCCGACGACTGGAGCGACGCTATGCCGCCGTCTGAGACCCCGTCCGCAGAAACACCCCAGGGGGGCGCTGGACAGCCGCAGATCGTCTTCGACCAGGTGGTCAAGCGGTTCGGGGACCTGACCGTCCTCGACCACCTCGACTTCTCGGTCGAGCCCGGCGAGCGGGTCACCCTCATCGGCCCCAGCGGTTCGGGCAAGACGACCATCCTGCGCCTCCTCATGACCCTGGAGAAGGTCACCGAGGGCCGGATCGACGTGGCGGGGGAGCCGTTCAGCCACATGCGGCGCGGGAACCACCTGGTCCCCGCCAGCGAGAGCTACCTGCGGCGCAGGCGCAGGAGCATCGGCATGGTGTTCCAGCAGTTCAACCTGTTCCCCAACATGACGGTGCGCAAGAACGTCATCGAGGCGCCCGTGCACGTCCTCGGCCTGTCCAAGGGCGAGGCGAACGAGCGGGCGGAGGAGTTGCTGGACCTGGTCGGCCTCGGCGACAAGATCGACGCCCACCCGACGCAGCTGTCCGGCGGCCAGCAGCAGCGCGTGGCCATCGCCCGCGCGCTGGCGATGCGCCCCGACATCCTCCTGCTGGACGAGGTCACCTCCGCCCTCGACCCGGAACTGGTGGCGGGGGTCCTGGACGTGCTCCGCCAGGTGGCCGAGACCACGGACATCACCATGCTGTGCGTGACCCACGAGATGGCGTTCGCGCGCGACGTGTCGCACCGCGTCCTGATGTTCGACAAGGGGCAGATCGCCGAGGAGGGGCCGCCGGAGCAGATCTTCGAGGACCCGCGTGAGGACCGGACCAAGTCCTTCCTGCGCTCGGTGCTCGACAACGGGTTCTGAGGTCCCCGCCGGTTCTCGTCGAACCGGGCAGGAGGTCCACCGGCCCGGGGCGCGACGCGCCCCGGGCCGATGTGTGTGCCCCCGACCACACTGACGACATACCGTAGTCATTAGATCACTTTTAGTTTCCCCTTGGGCAGAATGGGTGCTCTGATGCTGGGGGGACTCTTGTGACCAAGGTGCGAAGTTGGGGGCTCATCTCGTGGGGCGTGTTCTTCGCTCTGCTCGTCGTGGCGATGCTCGCCCGCCCCGAACTGCTCGCCGACGTCATGAGCGAGTCCCGTCCCGTCTACGTGGCGGTCTGGGGCCCCATGCTGATCGCGGGCGTCCTCACCTGGGCGCTCGTCCGCTGGTTCGGGGATCGCGACCAACTCGACCGGCGGGTCGCCGCCGCCCTCGACGGACATCCGATCCACCGTGAGTTCGGCTGGCTCATGGTGTTCCTCTGCGGGTTCGTCCTGGCCATGTTCGTGCTCTCGTGGGTCTCCTCCCTGTACGGGGAGGAGCTCGGCATGGACCTGCGGATGTCCGTCTCCCTGGTGTCCCGACTGCTGTTCCTGTTCACCCTGCCCATGCTCGTCATGGACCGCTCCGGCGTCACCATCGACGGCAAGGGCACCGCGATGCCCGCGCTCGCGATGGCCGTCCGCGAGCCCTGGCGGTGGCTCGGCCTGATCTCCGTGGCCCTCGCCGTGGGGCTCATCGCCTACCGCCTCGTCCCCGTCTTCGGCCTGCCCCCGCTGTCCCTGGCCGTCGCCGGCTTCTTCCTGGCCTTCGCCCTGGTCTCCCTGTGCGAGGAGATCTTCTTCCGGGCGATGGTGCAGACCCGGCTGGAGTTCATCCTGGGCCGTTGGGCCGGGATCGCGGCCACCTCGACCGTCTTCGCCCTGGCCTACGCGATCACGCAGCCCCACGACGCGGTCGCGCAGATCCGCGGCCAGGACATGGTGACCGACCTCGGCCTGTCCCTGCTCACCTACGGTGTGAGCGGCGTCCTCTACGGCTACCTGTGGACGTGCTTCCGTAACGTCTGGATCACCGTGATCCTGCGCATCGCGCTGTTCGTCATCATCCTGCCCCCGGGGCTCGACGCCCTCCTACACTGAGCCCCACGAAATCCAGGAACCCCGCGACGCACCGTGTTCACCGCGGGTGCGCCGCCGGACCCTCCGTGTGAAGACCACGCAAACTCTGCGTCCGGAGTTCGGATGAAGGTGTCCTGATGGGTACAGAAGCTCCATAGCAGTCGCACGGCGGTCATATTCCCCTCACGGGGAAGTCACCGTCCAGTCATGAACAGGGGGGAGTCTGCCACCTGTGAGCACGGAATCAGCGCCAACACCAGTGGATCCCACGATCGCCGACCTGCCGCCGGACAGGTTCATGGACCGGGAGGAGGGCTGGCTCCGGTTCAACCAACGCGTCCTCGAACTCGCCGAGGACGAGGACATCCCCCTGCTCGAACGCGCGCGGTTCCTCGCCATCTTCTCCAGCAACCTGGACGAGTTCTTCATGGTCCGGGTGGCCGGGCTCAAGCGTCGTATCGCCACCGGGGTCTCCGTGACCTCCTCCGGTCACCACCCCCGCGCCATCCTCGAACGCGTCTCGGAGTTCACCCGCGAACTCATGCTCCGCCAGGCCACCTGCTACGAGGACAGCGTCGCCCCCGCCCTGCACGAGGTCGGCATCCGCATCGTTCGCTGGAACGAGCTCGACGACGCCGAACACGAGTACCTGCACGGCTACTTCCGCCGCTCCATCTACCCCCTCGTCACCCCCTTCGCGGTCGACTCCGCCCACCCCTTCCCCTACGTCTCCGGGCGGTCGCTCAACCTCGCCGTCACCGTCCGCGACCCGCGCGACGAGCGCGGCATGTTCGCCCGCGTCAAGGTGCCCGGCTCCCTGCCCCGGTTCATCGAACTCACCGCCGGCGCCGGTGGTCGCTTCGTCCCCGTCGAGGACGTCATCGCCGCCCACCTGCCACAGCTGTTCGAGGGCATGGAGGTCGTCGAACACCACGCCTTCCGCGTCACCCGCAACGCCGACCTGGAGGTCGACGAGGACGAGACCGACAACCTCGTCCAGTCCCTCGAACAGGAACTCCTGCGCCGCCGCTTCGGCCCGCTGGTGCGCCTGGAGGTGGAGCAGTCCATCAGCGACGAGGTGCTCGGCATCCTGACCCGGCACCTCGGTGCGGAGGAGGAGGAGATCTACCGGGTCCCCGGACCGCTGAACCTGGCCGGACTCTCCCAGATCGCCGACGTCGACCGGCCCGAGCTGTGCTTCCCGCCCATGGTCCCCGTCGAGCCGCGCGCCCTGAACTCCGGTGACCTGTTCGCCGCGATCCGCGACCGCGAGATCCTCGTCCACCACCCCTACGAGTCCTTCGCCACCACCACCGAGAGGTTCCTGGCCCTGGCCGCCTCCGACCCCAAGGTCGTGGCGATCAAGCAGACCCTGTACCGCACCAGCGGCGACTCCCCGATCGTCGAGGCGCTCATCGAGGCGGCCCGCGCGGGCAAGGAGGTCGTGGTCCTGGTCGAGGTCAAGGCCCGTTTCGACGAGCAGAACAACATCCACTGGGCCCGCAAGCTCGAGGACGCGGGCTGCCACGTCGTCTACGGCGTCGTCGGGCTCAAGACCCACTGCAAGCTGTCCATGGTCATCCGCCAGGACGACGACGGCCTGCTGCGCCGGTACTGCCACGTCGGAACCGGCAACTACAACCCCGCGACCGCCCGCGTCTACGAGGACCTGGGCCTGTTCAGCGCCTCCGCTGAGGTCGGCGAGGACGTCAGCGACCTGTTCAACAGCCTCACGGGCTTCTCGCGCAAGAAGCACTACCGGCGCCTGCTCGTGGCTCCCGCCGCGCTGCGGGAGGGGCTTCTCGACCAGATCGCGGGAGAGATCGACAACTGCCACAGGGGCGAGCCCGCCCACATCCGGATCAAGGTCAACTCCCTGGTCGACCGCGAGATCGTCGACGCCCTCTACCGCGCCTCCCAGGCCGGTGTCAGCGTCGACCTGTGGGTGCGCGGGAGTTGTGTCCTGCGCGCGGGCGTCCCCGGGCTGTCCGAGAACATCCGGGTCCGCAGCATCCTCGGCCGCTTCCTCGAACACTCCCGCGTCTTCGTCTTCGCCAACGGCTGGCGCCCCCAGGTGTGGATCGGCAGCGCCGACCTCATGCCCCGCAACCTCGACCGGCGGGTGGAGGCCCTGGTGCGCGTCTCCGACCCGGAGCAGTGCCGCCGCCTCGTCGGCCTCATGGAACTGGCCATGTCGGACGGGACCTCGTCCTGGCGTCTGCGACCCGACGGGACGTGGGACCGGGCCACCCACGACGAGGACGGTCACCCACTCCTGGACCTCCAGGACATCCTGCGTGGGGACCGGCACCTCAGGGTGGTGGAAAACTGATGGACATGGATACCACGGACGAGACCAAGCGCGCCGAGGCCGTCCTCGGCGAACCCCGTGTCACCAGCGCGTTCCCGCCGCGCGACACGGCGGTCGGCGGTTACCTGGAGCCCATTCGCGCGGGCGGCACCGTCCTGTGGCGCACCGGTCCCGGGGGCGGGCCCGAGGTGGTGCTGATCAGGCGGCCCGACCGCGACGACTGGACCCTGCCCAAGGGCAAGCTGAAGAACGGCGAGCACCTCATCACGGGCGCGGTGCGCGAGGTGTGGGAGGAGACCGGGCTCACGCCGGTGCTCGGCCGCCGGCTCCCGCCGCAGCGCTACCTCAAGGACGGGTGGCCCAAGCAGGTCGAGTGGTGGGGGGGC
>NZ_ANBC01000307.1 GCF_000341125.1 Nocardiopsis lucentensis DSM 44048
GAGGTCGACGCCGTCGAGTGGGTGCCCCTGGAGGACGCCCTGGTCCGCCTCACCTACGACCACGACGTCCAGGTCCTCGACAACTTCCGCGCCGGGCCCGCCGAGACCTTCCCGGTCGTCCTGCTGCGCCACCTGTCGGCGGGGGAGAAGCGGGCGTGGCGCGACAACGACCTGTTGCGGCCCCTCGACGAGACCGGCCGCGCCGACGCGTTGGCCCTGCCGCGCGTGCTGGGCGCCTACGGTCGGCCGCGCGTGGTGTCGTCGGGGGCGGCCCGGTGCACCGAGTCCTTGCTGCCCTACAGCGTCGAGGCCGACGTGCCGATGCGTACCGAGCGAGCCTTCACCGTGCGTGGGACGGGCAGGGGCGAGTCAGCGGAGTTCGACGTCGAGGCCGCGCGGGAGGCGTTCGAGGGAGTCCTGTCAGAGGGGCGCCCGACGGTGGTGTGCACGCACGGCGAGCTGATCCCCCATCTGATGCGGGAGGCGCTGACCCGGTTGGACGCGCCGGTCTCGCAGCAGTTGGGTCTGCGCAAGGGCTCGTTCTGGGTGGTGCACGTCGCCGCGGGCGGTGCGCTGGCCGGGGTTGAGCGGCACGGCATCCGGGGGTGATCCGGGGTCGGTCCGGGACGCGGGTCGGGCGGTGACATCATCGGACCATGGCCACTCACAGGATCTCGCGGAGTATCACCGTCAAGGCTCCCGCCAAGCGCGTCTTCGACATCATCGCCTCGCCGGCACGGCACTCGGAGTTCGACGGGTCGGACACCGTGCGCGGTGTCCGGTCCGGTCCGGAACGGCTGTCGCCCGGTTCCCGGTTCGGGATGACCATGCGGATGTTCGGACTGCCGTACCGGATGTCCAACCGGGTGGTGGAGTTCGAGGAGGGCCGGCTGATCGCCTGGCGGCACGTCGGTCCGCACCGCTGGCGGTACGAGCTGGAGGAGGTCTCCGAAGGCGTGACGAGGGTCACCGAGACCTTCGACTACACCAGCGGCCCCTCGGCGTTCTACATTCTGCTCGGAGCCCCCGCGAGGAACGCGCGGGGCATCGAGCGGACCCTGGTGCGACTCAGGGAGGCGGCCGAGCGGGGCTGAACCGACGCGGACGCCCCCGCCGCGGTTCCGGTGCGGCGGGGGGGGGGG
>NZ_ANBC01000308.1 GCF_000341125.1 Nocardiopsis lucentensis DSM 44048
CCAGGGTCACGATCGCGAGCGCAGCAGTACGTTTCACGTGCGAATCCTCACTTTGGGTATGCAGGTAACTACTACCAGTGGTGACTTTAGGGTGGCGCTCTCCGTTTGGCCAGCACTTCGACGCACTTGGCGCTGATTGGCCTCTGAACGAGGACCTCCCCCACGGCACGTACGCCACGGACGCAAATGTCCTAAAGTTCGGCGAGGGCCCGCGTCCCCCGGTTCGGCCGCCTCACGGAGGAGACTTCGCGTCGAAGGTGTTTCGCACGGGCCCGTGACGGAGTGTCGACGAGTCGGGAGCAGTGGTGGGAACAACCTTCGGTGACGTCTGGCGTGAGGTGCTGTCCGTCCAGCCCGCCCCCGACCAGTGGATCATCATCGCCGCGGCGGTCCTGGCGCTGGCCGCCGTCCTGCTCGGGCCGCCGTGGAGGGTGGCCCGCAACGTCGTCACCATCGCGCACGAGGGCGGTCACGCCCTGGTGGCGCTGCTCAGCGGACGCCAGCTCACGGGGATCCGCCTGCACTCCGACACCTCCGGCGTGACCGTCTCCCGGGGCAGGCCGACCGGCGTCGGGATGATCCTCACGGTCTTCGCGGGCTACGTGTCGCCGTCCATGGTCGGACTCCTGGGCATCCTCATGCTCATGTCCGACCGGATCACGGCTCTGCTGTGGCTGAGCATCCTCGTGCTCGCCGCGATGCTGCTGATGATCCGGAACGTCTACGGCGTGGTGTCGATCGTGGGTACCGGTGCCGTCGTGTTCGGCGTCAGCTGGTTCACCCCGCCGGAGGTCCAGGCGGCCTTCGCCTACCTGTTCATCTGGTTCCTGCTCTTCGCGGGGGTTCGCCCGGTGTTCGAACTCCAGGTCCAGCGGATGCGTCAGCCCTCCCCCCACTCCGACGCCGACCAGCTGGCCCGTCTCACGGGTGTGCCGGGAACCCTGTGGGTGGTGGTCTTCGCCCTGGTCAACATCGCGGTGACCGCCCTGGGCGGGTGGCTGCTCCTGCTCAGCTAGGTGCGGTCCGACGGGGCGCAGCCAGGGCGCCAGAGGATCGGGACCGCGCCGTGGGCGTCCGTTGAGGGTGGTGACGGTGGGCCGAGGCGAGGTCAGGGCCCACGACGAGCACAGCTCAGGCGCGCGGAGCGGAGAGCGCCTCGGCGACCGAGGCGAAGACCGGGATCCGGGTGTCCAGAGCGGTCACCCGCAGGGTCTGCATCACCCGGTCGACCGGGGCGGCGATAGCCAGCAGCGCCCGCTGCTCCAGGGCGGCCTTGTGCGCGCGGATGAGCACGCGCAGCCCGCTGGAGTCGATGAACCGCAGGTCCGAGCAGTCCAGGACGACGCGCCCGGACGGCTGTGTGGTCAGCGCCTCGATCACCGCGTCCTGGAAGCGGTGCTCGGTGGCCATGTCGATCTCCCCGTCCAACGACAGGACGCGTCCCGCCTCGTTCAGGGTGGAGACGATGGTCAGGTCGGGCATTGCCACTCCGGCGAACTCGGGCCGTGCCAGACGGGTGGGCGAGGCGGGCCGCGCGCCACCCCGGATGCGGGTGCCACCCGGTGTGTCCGTTGCCTTACGGCGGTAGCGAAGCTGCTGGTTCATCAAGTTCCTTGCCTGGTACCCCGTGCTGGGGCCGGGGATGAGACGCCTTTCTCGCATGGCCTGCTCGGGAAAGCGCGTCAGTACCTCGAACGCGCGAGGACGGCACGAAAGTTCCGTGGATACCGAGTCCCGCAGTCGGGATGGGGGCGGGCTCCGCGTCGTGGCGGCCGCCGCCGTGGAATTCCTCGTCTCCCGTGCGATGGAGCGGGCTGGTCGGTGAGACCGGTCGGCCACATCGATGATCGTTCCCACGAGGGCCGCCCAGCCTCGGATTTTACCACAGGCCCGTAGCCGATTCGTGACGTGAGCGACGCAAGGTCGTGCTCGTGTGGTTTGGTGTCCGCGTGCCGCCAGGGGTGCGTGTCACGTCCCTTGGGCGGTTCCGGCGGGTTCCGCGGACTCCGGCGGTGTCAGATCCTCCTGCTGCAGCGCCCACACGCACGCCGACAGGGTCAGCGGGACCGCCACCGTCAGCGCGATCGCCGGAATCGCCACCCCCGAGTCGTTGACCGCGAACCCCACCAGGGCGGTCACCAGCGAACCGGTCAGACCCGCCCGGAGTGTCGGAGCGTACTCGTAGGCCCGCTGGAGCGCGCCGATCCGCCAGTTGGTCGGTCGGTTGAGCACCGCGAACAGGAACACCAGCGCGCACGCCGCGAGCAGGGTCAGCTGCCAGTTGCCGAAGGTGCCGAGCATGGCCGACAGCTTGCGGCCCAGCACCGTCCCCGCCTCTCCGTCCAGCACCTGGGCGGCGAACGCGCCGACGTGGCTGCGCGCCTTCGCGGGGCGCTGGAGGTCCAACCAGGCCAGGGCGGTGATCGCCGCCACGGCGACCGTCCCCACGGCGGNNCCGTCACCGCCAGTCCCGGGATCAGGGCGATCACCCCGCCGAAGTCGGTGCCCAGGCCGGGCCAGCCGACGATCAGCACCGTGGCCGTCCCGATGACGAGCGTGGTGGTCACGGCGGCGCGGTGCCACCCCCGCGTGATGAGTTCGTGCGAGACCCCCGCCACCGCCATGAGCATCCCGGTCGCGAACGTGGCGAAGGCGATGTTCCCGATCCCGTAGAACCGGCCCGCGACGATCGGCGAGTACCCCGTCGGCGAGTTCATCTGGAGGTTGGCGCCGAAGCACAGGTCGAGGAAGAGCACGGCCGTGGTCGCGCCCGCCACCACGGTCATCGGACCGAGGACCGACCGCCGCCACGGCCCTGCCACGGCGGCCGCCACGACCAGTGCGTCGGCGACGACCACGCAGGTGAGGAGGGCGAGGAACGGGGCGCCGGAGGCCCACCAGGGGACCAGGTTGGCGAGGTAGCTGGCCACCGGGAAGGCGGCCCCGGCCAGTGCCACGATCCGCGTGACGGAGAACACCAGGGAGCGCTTGTCCGGTTGGCGGTTCGAGTACCGGTGCAGGGCGAAGGCCGCCGCCGCGTAGATGAGGAGCTGGAAGGTCACCAGGCCGCTGTAGAACCCGGGCAGAGCGGTGCCCACGATGGTGGCCGCGGTGTTGAAATCCACCAGCTCGTCCACCGCCGCCGCGGTCGTCGCCGGGCGCGCCGTCGTGTGCCAGGCCCGGCCGCCGGTCGGGTCCGAGGGGGCCACCCCGAGCGTGTCCATGACACTCGGCGTGGTGTCGGTGAGCGCCACCAGTCCGGCGCGCCGGGTCGACTCCGAGGCCAGGAACCCCTCCCGACCCACCACACCCCCGTCGGTGACACGGCCCGACATGGCGACGGTGAGCTCGGAGGGGCCGGTGTCCATGGACACGCCGACCACCATCAGGGTCGCGCCCTCGGGCAGGAGCCGCGTGAGCGTGCGCATCCGGGCGTCGATCTCCGCCAGAGCCCCGTCACGCTCCCATTCCGGGACGTCGTCGGGGTCGGTGCGCTCCCCCTTGTCCCCGAGGTCGTCGCCGTCGCCGTCGCCGTCGCCGTCGTCGTCGGGGGAGGGGCTCGGGTTCGGACGTGTCGGGTCGGGGTAGAGGCGGGTCAGCTCCGGAAGCTCGACCACGGTCAGCGACGCCTCGCGGAGGTGGCCGGGTGTCAGGCCCCGCGGGTCGCGGAGGTAGCGGTCGACCGTCCCGGAGGTGTCGGCCGCGCCGACCGCCGCCCCCGGCCCGACCGCGAGGGTCGTCCCGCCCGCGTCGCGCACGGTCTGGCCGAGGAGGCCCACGGGCGCGGCGAAGACCGACCGCGCGTTCTGGCGCACGTACGTGTCGAAGCCGGTGACGCGGGCCCCCGCCCCCACGAGCTGGGGTTTGGGGGCGGGTTCGCACACCGTGAAGCGCTCGCGCACGGACAGCGCCCGCTGTCCCGCCGACACGGAGAGCCAGCCGTCGGTGGGGCACGTACGCGAGGTGGCCGTCCGGATGGACACGTTGGCGATCGAGGTCCGCCCGGCCAGGTCCCAGAGGGTTGGCGTGGACTCGGGGGTGATGTCCCGCCACAGCAGGCCCGGTACCCCCACCAGGACCACGGGAGCGCCGTCCACCGTGCGTGTGTCGGCGGAGGCGGCCGGGCCCGTGAACACCAGCGTCGACGCCGTGGCGGCGAGGAGGAGCGCGAGGAGCGCGAGGGCCCCCGGTCGGGCGCTCCGGTCCCGTGCCGCCAGCGGGGCGGCCCCTCGCTTCCCTGCCATGGCTGCCCCCCGTCGTGTCCGGTCGATCACCCTAGTGACCGGCGGCGTCGCGGTGGGGGACCCGGCACCCGGGAGTGGGGTCGTGTCCGCCCCGCGCCCGGGGAGCAGGGGGTCCGTTCAGTCCGCCAGGCCCCACCGCTTGAGGGTCTCGGCCGTGTCCGGCAGTTCCCGCCCCCGGGTGACGCCGCCGGGGGTGCGGCCGAAACGGGGCGCGGGCCCGGACACCACGCGGTCGCCGTCGCGGACGAGCGTTCCGCGGGCCCGCATGTGCGGGTGGTCGGGGGCCTCCGCCAGCGACAGGACCGGCATCACGCACGCGTCGGTGTCCTCGAAGACCTCGGCCCACTCGTCGCGGGTGCGGCCGCGCAGGACCTCGGCGAACCGTTCGCGCAGCCGGGGCCAGCCCTGGCGGTCCCACTGGTGGGGCAGGTTCTCGTCGGTCAGGCCGGTGCCCTCCAGGAAGGCCGCGTAGAACTGCGGCTCGATGCACGCGACCGACACGTGGCGGCCGTCGGCGCACTCGTACACGTCGTACCAGGGAGCTCCGGTGTCGAGGTAGTTGGTGCCGCGTTCGTCGCTCCAGGAACCGCGGGCGCGGTCCTCGTGCACCATCGACATGAGCAGTGAGCTGCCGTCGACCATCGCGGCGTCCACCACCTGGCCGCGGCCCGACCCCTGCCGCTCGACCAGGGCGCTGAGGATGCCCGTGACCGCGAACATCGTGCCGCCCGCGAAGTCCCCGAGCAGGTTGATCGGGGGGACCGGCGGGCCGCCCGCACGGCCGACGGAGTGCAGCGCGCCGTTGACGGAGACGTAGTTCATGTCGTGTCCGGCCGTGTGCGCCAGGGGGCCGTCCTGTCCCCACCCGGTCACCCGGGTGTAGACCAGGCGCGGGTTGAGCTCCAGACATGTGTCGGGGCCGAGACCGAGCCGTTCCATGACTCCGGGCCGGAAGCCCTCCAGGAGGACGTCGGCGCGCGCGACGAGGTCGAGTGCGAGCCCGCGGCCCTCGTCGGACTTGAGGTCGGCGCCCAGGACGGTGCGCCCCTCGCTCATGTGCGGGCCGTTCCCCCCGGAGCGCATCGCTTCGGCGGCGGCGGGCCGGTCGAGGCGAATGACGCTCGCGCCCAGGTCCGCGAGGAGCATTCCGGCCATGGGGGCGGGGCCGATCCCGGTGAACTCGACGACACGGATTCCGTTGAGGGGTCCCATGGGTGGCCTCCTGAACCTGGGGATGGACTGTGCGAGGGCGAGGGGCGCCCGCTCGACTAGAACGACGTTCGGTTCATTGTGCAGTCTCGGCCGCCCGGGTGCCACACGGGACCGGAGGAATCTGGTCGGGCGGGCCGGTCACGCGCCGGTCCAGGGGCCCGTGAGTGAATTTCGGTTGAGCGCTACAACGCATTCTTCGATGGGTGTTAATGTGGCGGTGTCCGCTGGTCACAAGAGATGCGGCGTGCATTATGCGCGCGATTTCCGTTATGTCCGAAATCCATCGCCGCCAGCGTGAACCCCCGCCAACCCCAGGAGTCGCGGGGATGATCCGTTGTGTGGACCTTCCGGTTCGGGCGATGCGACGGATGGCCGTCCGGGCCTTTCCCTCCCTCAGGAAAAGGGTGAATCCACCATGAGTCGTGTTCCGAGGAATTCCTCCCGCCGTACTCGGGGCGGGCGCCGCCGCGCCCGCCGTGCCACGACCCTCCCCCTCCTGGCCGCGGCCGCCGCCGGACTCCTCGCGGCCGCTGTCGGGGGGACCGCCCTCGCCGTGGACCGGAGCGTCGTCCTCGACGCCAACGGTGAGGAGCGCACGATCCACACCTTCGGCGGGACCGTCCAAGACGTCCTCGACGCCGCCGGAATCACCCTCACCGAGGGTGACGTCGTCGCCCCCGACCCCGACGCGCCGGTCGCCGACGGAGAACACGTCGTCCTGCGCTCACCCCGCGACCTCACCGTCGAACTCGACGGCCACGCACTCGACCACAGCGTCCACGCCGCCACTCTCGGGGAGGCCCTCCCGCAGATCGGCCTCGACCCCGAGGCCGTCGAGCTCTCCCAACACCGGGACACCCCCCTGCCCGACGACGGGCTCGTCGTGAGCGCCGAGCGGGCCCCGCGCATGGTGGTGATGTACGACACCGTCCGGACCGAGACGCGCACCGCCGGCGCCACCGTCGCCGACGTCCTCGACGCCGCCGGGGTCACACCGGGCGAACACGACGTCATCACCCCCACACCCGACGCGCCCGCCGAACCCGACATGGTCATCCGGATCCTCCCGGTCGTCGGGGAACCCGTCACGGAGGAGGTCGTCATCGAGGCGGAGACCGTCGAGGAGGAGGACCCCGAGCTTCCCGAAGGTGAGCGCGAGGTGGTCACCGAACCCGTCGACGGGCTCAGGGAGATCACCACCGCCACCGTGCTGCGCGACGGGGAGGAAGTCGAACACGAACTGTCCGAGACGATCGTCACCGAACCCGTCGACGGTCTCGTCCGCGTCGGTACCCGTCCGTCGGAGACGGCCCCGGTCGGCGGTGGACCGGCGGCCGGGCTCAACTGGTCCGCGCTCGCCGAGTGCGAGTCGGGCGGCGATCCCACGGCCGTCAACCCCGCGGGCTACTACGGCCTCTACCAGTTCAGCCCCAGCAGCTGGAGCTCGGTCGGCGGCAGCGGACTGCCCTCGGAGGCCAGCGCGGCGGAACAGACCCAGCGCGCCCAGCAGCTGTACACCAACGTCAACGGGAACTGGCAGAGCCAGTGGCCGCACTGCGGCGCACGCCTGTTCGACTGAGTTCCGGTGTCCGGGCAATGGCAAGATGTGGGGGTGACACAGACACCCGCACCCGACCCGACCGACCCGTCCGAGCAGTCCCGACTGCTGACGCCCGCTGACGTGCGCGCGCTCGCCGAACGGTTCGGTATCCGGCCCACCAAGACCCTGGGCCAGAACTTCGTCATCGACCACGGCACCGTCCGCCGGATCGTCAGGGTCGCGGGGGTCACCGCCGACGACGTGGTCGTCGAGGTCGGACCCGGCCTCGGCTCGCTCACCCTGGCCCTGTTGCCACACGTGCGCCAGGTCACCGCGATCGAGATCGACCCCGCTCTGGCCGAGGCGCTGCCCGGAACCGTCGCCTCCCACGCTCCCGACCTCGCCGACCGGCTGAACGTCGTCCCGGGCGACGCCATGCGGATCGCGGAGGTTCCCGGGCCCACGCCCACCGCCCTCGTGGCCAACCTGCCCTACAACGTGTCCGTGCCGGTGCTGCTCCACCTGCTCGAGCTGCTCCCCAGTCTCGAACGGGTACTGGTCATGGTGCAGGCGGAGGTCGCCGACCGGATCACCGCCACACCGGGCGGCCGGATCTACGGCGTCCCCTCCGCCAAGATCGCCTGGTACGCCGCGGCCAGGCGGGCGGGTGCGGTCGGGCGCAACGTCTTCTGGCCCGCGCCCAACGTCGACTCCGGACTGGTCGAACTGATCCGCCGGCCGCCCCCCGCCACCGAGGCCACCCGTGAGGAGGTCTTCCGGGTGATCGACGCCGCCTTCGCCCAGCGCCGCAAGACCCTGCGCGCCGCCCTGTCCGGGTGGGCGGGTTCGGCTCCGGCCGCCGAGGGGGCCCTGCGCGCCGCGGGGGTCGACCCGACCGCGCGGGGCGAGTCGCTCGGGATCGAGGAGTTCGCGGCCATCGCGGAGCACCGGCCGCGGGACTGAGGCGTATTCGCCTGGGGCCTTCGTGCTGCTCCGGCCCACCCGTCACCCACCACCACCCGCATGCCGCTTCGCGGGAGTGCGGGGCACCCTGAACGGACGCCTTCGGCGCGGTGTTTCCCTCTTCGTCACCCACCACCGCCCGCATGCCGCTTCGCGGGAGTGCGGGGCGGCCCAGGCACCCCTCAGGCCTGGGGCTTGGCGTGGCTGTCGTGGCGGTCACCGTTGCGGCGCGACCGCGTGAGCGCACGCGCCACACCGGCCACACCCAGCCCTGCCGCCAGCACGGGCAGCACCCACACCACGTTGAACCCCCAGTCGCCCGTGCCCCGGACGACGAACGCCAGTGCCAGCCCCAGGAACAGCAGGCCCGCGACGAACGACCCCCAGTCCGTCCTACGCCTCGCCATGCCGTACCTCCACAACCCCGACCAGTCCGTCGGTGTCCACGCTGATCGACGGGGCTTCGGCGCCGTCGCCGTCCCCGTCGCTTCCGTCCGCCGTGACCGGCGGGGGGGC
>NZ_ANBC01000309.1 GCF_000341125.1 Nocardiopsis lucentensis DSM 44048
GACCCGGTCCTCGCCCTCCCTACCGTCCCCCAGGTCCACCACGCCGACCCCCAGGTGGGATTCCACCTCCACGCGCGCGTCCTCGGGCAGGAGCAGCGTCGTCACCCCGTTCACCCGGACGGTCAGGTCGAGCGTGTCGCCGGGCTCCAGGTCCGCCAGGCCGGTGAGGTCGAGCGTGGCCCTCCCCACCGTCAGCCGGTAGTCCCCCGACTCGGCCTCGGCCACCGTCTCCGGCCGCCAGACCGACTCGCCGGCGCGCAGCCGGGTCAGGTCGGTCGACAGCGAGGCGGCCGCCGCCAGCGCCAGGACCAGGCCCAGGGCCATCAGACCACCGGTCCGCCCCGTCCACGTGCCGACCAGGGCGTACACCCCCACGACCGCCAACGCGCCGGCCAGGAAGAAGACCCCGGTCTCCGGACCGAACACCAGGGTGGCGGTCTCCCCGCTCCACAGTGACGAGTTCCACCCCTGGACCGCGACCGACACGACCACCGTGAGGCCGACGATGGTCCACAGTGCGAGAGAGGCCAGCGGCACCCCACCGCGCCGACACTTCTTCTCGGCGGACCGCTCTCCGGGTTCCCGGGGCTCGGGCCCGGGCGGTGCCGACCCCCCGCCCCCGTCCGCACCGTGCGGATCGGCGCCCGCTCCCGCGGTGCGCCCGGCGACCACGGCCAGGTCCACCGGTCCCTGCGGAGCCGAGGCCCAGGGCTGCGCCGGGTTGTAGTAGGCGGGCGCCGGTGCCGGGGCGGGTGTGGTCGGGGGCGGCTGCCGCCGACGCAGTTCGTCACGCAGCCCCGTGAAGCTCGCCCGCAGGTCCACGCCCCGGTTGCGCGCGGCCAGCAGCCCCAGGATCAGCGGGGTGGCCAGGACCAGGGTCGACCACCCGAACCCGCCGACCAGGCTGAACGCGGTCGCCACCGCCAACCCGACCGCCAGCAGCTTCACCACCGTCCCCGACGGGATGCTCCGGTCCAGCATCTGTTCGAAGGTCGCCGGTCCGCCCTGGTCGTCGCGCATGAGCATCCAGGCGCCGACGTAGAGGAGGAGGCCGGTCGCCCCGGCGAACGCCGTCAACGCGAACGCGGTGCGCCACACGATCGGGTCGGTGCCCGTGTAACGGCCGAGCCCGGTGCACACACCCGCGAGTACGCGGTCCTCGCCCTTGCGGAGCTCCTGCTCGGGTCCGAGCGTGGCCGCCTCCGCGGCCGGCCCGTCAGTCATCGTCGATCACCGCACCCTCCTCATGCCCCCATCGTCACCCGAACACGCTGGTCGGCGGAATCCGGGACGACCCTGAACCCACCCTGACCGACACCCGGGTCCGACCGGGGGAGCCACCCGATGGTGCCCGTGTCCGTCCACCGTGCATCCTGTTCACACGGGAAACACGAAGGCGGCGCGCGCACCCGCGCCGCACACGGACGGAAGCGGTGATCGGGCGGTGGCAGGAACGGTGGTCGACACGCCACGGCTCACCAGGGCGGTGGACGGTCGGCTCCTCGGCGGAGTCGCCGCCGGGCTGGCACGGCACCTGGGCGTCGACCCCGTCGTGGTCCGTCTCGCCTTCATCGCCCTGTCCGTCGGCGGTATCGGCGTCGCGGTCTACACCGCCCTGTTCTTCTTCGTGCCCAAGGAGGAGGCGCACACCCAGGAGGAGGGCCGGGACGGGGCGCTGCGCAAGGGCCGCGACGTGTCCCAGCTCCTGGCCTACATCGGCCTCGGCGTCGGACTGGGCACCCTCTTCCTCGTCTTCGGCGGCGTCTTCGACCCGCTCCTGTGGTTCGTCGTCTTCGGCGCGCTCGGCGCCACCATCCTGTGGCAGCAGGCCAACCCCGCCCAGCGCGACGAGTGGATGTCCACGACCGTGCGCCACGCCGGGAGCAAGGCGCTCATGCGCACGGGCGCGGGCGTCCTGCTCATCGTCGTCGGGGTCATCGGCTTCCTCGTCTTCCAACAGCAACTCCAGGACGCCCGGGCCGGGCTCACCTTCGCCTTCACCCTGCTCGCCGGTATCTCGCTGGTCGTCGCCCCGTGGATCATCGGCCTGATCCGCGACCGGGACCAGGAACGCCGCGAGCGCATCCGCAACGCCGAACGCGCCGAACTCGCCGCGCACATCCACGACTCCGTCCTGCACACCCTGACGCTCATCCAACGCCGGGCCGAGGACCCCCGCGAGGTCCAACGCCTGGCCCGCGTTCAGGAGAGGGCCCTGCGCAGCTGGCTCTACCAGCGCCCCGCCGACGCCGAGACCACCGTCTCACCCGGGCTGGAACGCGTCGCCGCCGAGGTCGAGGAGGAGCACGGCGTCCCGATCGAGGTGGTGTGCGTGGGCGACTGCCCCCTCGACGACGCGCTGGGCGCGATGCTCCGCGCCGCTCGGGAAGCCATGGTCAACGCCTCCAAGTACGCCGGCTGCGACACCCTGTCGGTGTTCGGGGAGGTCGACCAGGAGGAGGTCCTCGTCTTCGTCCGCGACCGCGGCGCCGGGTTCGACCTCGACGAGGTGCCCGAGGACCGCATGGGGGTGCGCGGCTCCATCATCGGCCGCATGGAGCGCCACGGCGGTTCGGCGCGGATCCGCACGGCCCCGGGCGAGGGCACGGAGGTGCAGTTGCGGATGCCCAGAATTCCGCAGTATTAGGGCGTGTGTGGTGGGTGCTGCCCGTCGCGAGCGGCGCATCCAGTGCGGCTGTCGCAAGGCCGAAGAAGGAGTAAGCCTGGGTGTGCTTTCGACTGATGAGAACGTAGCGAGAGTTGTGCTGGGGCGTCGCGCAGCAGGGCGTGTATCCGCCATACACGCCCTAACTTCCGGAACCGATTGTGGACACGACCGGATGCGGACACCGCTCGAACACGGGTACCGGGAGGCCGAAGGTGCTGGATAGAGTCCAGGATGTGGCAGACGAGAGCACGCGCTTCAGTGACGGTGACGCGGTTCCCCGCGTCGTGATCGTGGACGACCACCGGCTGTTCCGCAGCGGTGTGCGGGGCGAGCTCGGCGACGCCGTCGAGGTCGTCGGGGAGGCGGGGGACGTCGACGGCGCGGTGCGCGTCATCGGTGAACAGCTCCCCGACCTCGTCCTCCTGGACGTCCACCTTCCCGGTGGCGGGGGAGTCGAGGTCCTGCGCCGTGTCCTGGCCCAGCACCCGCAGATCCGCTTCCTGGCCCTGTCGGTCTCCGACGCGGCCGAGGACGTGATCGGGGTCGTGCGGGGCGGCGCGCGCGGCTACGTCACCAAGACCATCTCCGGCAGGGACCTCGCCCAGGCGATCGTTCGGGTGGCCGACGGCGACGCGGTCTTCTCACCGAGGCTGGCCGGGTTCGTGCTGGACGCGTTCTCCGCGACCGACGCGCCGCCGGTCGATCCGGAACTGGACCGGCTCACCCAGCGCGAGCGCGAGGTCCTGCGGCACATCGCTCGCGGCTACGCCTACAAGGAAGTGGCCAAGGAGCTGTTCATCTCGGTCAAGACCGTGGAGACCCACGTGTCCTCGGTGTTGCGCAAGCTCCAGCTGTCCAACCGGCACGAGCTGAGCCGTTGGGCGACGGCGCGCAGACTGGTCTGAGCCCGGCCCCGGGCGGGGCGGGACGCGCGTCGGCCGCCACCCCCGGCGGGGGTGGCGGCCGACGGAGGCGCCGGGGGCGTGTTCCGGATCAGCGCAGGGCGTCGAGCATCCGGCCGAGGAACTCGGCCTCCGCGACCTCGGTGATCACACGCGCGGGGCGGCGGTCATCCGACGCGGGGCGCGGACGCAGGTCGGCGACGGTCATCCCCCGGGTCAGGTCCCCGGAGAGCTCCACCCGCAGCGGCGCCTCGAAGGACTCCGTCACCAGGTGCGGGTCGACCAGGACGGCCGCGGCCAGCGGATCGTGCATCGCGCACTGGCGCACGCCGAAGATCCCCGTGTAGAACTCCGCGTAGAAGTCGAGGAAGGCCGAGGTGCGCTCGGCGCGCTCGCCCCCGACCTCCTTGAGCTCCGCCAGCCATGCGGGCGTGGCGACCGTCTTCATGGTGATGTCCAGCGCGATCAGGTCCAGGTCGAACCCGGCGGCGAACACCGCCTCCGCGGCCTCGGGGTCGTTGTTGATGTTGGCCTCGACGTGCGAGGCGACATTGCCCGGTGCGCGGACGGCACCGCCCATCACCACCAGGCGGCGCACCAGCCTGGGCAGCTCCGGTTCCAGGCCCAGGGCGATCGCCAGGTTGGTCAGCGGGCCCACGGCCAGCACGTCGATCTCACCGGGTGACTCGCGTACCAGCCGCACCAGCAGTTCGGCTGCGGACTCCGCCACCGGCTTGCCGGTCGGGGCGGGCAGCTCGACATCGCCGAGACCGTTGCCTCCGTGTACGTGCTCGGCCAGGCGCGGGGCCTGGACCAGCGGACGCGCCGCGCCGACCGCCACGGGCACGCCGGGGCGCCCGTACAGGTCGAGCAGCCGCAGCGCGTTGTCCGCCGTGACGTCCACGCTGTTGTTGCCGAATACCGCGCCGATACCGGCGATCTCCACCTCGGGCCGCGCGGCGAGGTAGGCGAGCGCGACGGCGTCATCGATGCCAGGGTCGCAGTCGACGAACACACGCATGGTCAAGGAACTCCCCCCGAAACGTCGAACGGTCCCGGAAGGGACCCGTACCAGACCAGCCTAAATCGCCCATGGGTCCCCATTGGCCCGTCGACGTCGTGGAACGCCCAGGTAGGACCACCCGGGCGGTCCGACCAGGCACGGAGCCGGACGGTGGTTCGAGTGGCCGGTCGGGGCGGTGACGGAGCGGCACCGGTGTCGCACGGGACCCGTAACCTGGTAGTCGTGTCCTCCCAAGAGCAGCTCCTCGAAGGTCTGAACGGTCCCCAGCGCGAGGCGGTCACCCACAGCGGCGCTCCGCTCCTGATCGTGGCGGGTGCCGGTTCGGGCAAGACCCGTGTCCTCACGCACCGCGTCGCCTACCTCATGGCCGAACGCGGGGTGCGGCCCGGCGAGATCCTCGCCATCACCTTCACCAACAAGGCCGCGGCCGAGATGAGGGAGCGCATCGAGGCGCTGCTCGGCCCCCGGGCGGCCAACACCATGTGGACGATGACCTTCCACTCGGCGTGCGTGCGGATCCTGCGCCGGGAGGGGCACCGGCTCGGTTACCCGAGCAGCTTCACGATCTACGACTCCGCTGACGCCGCGCGCCTCATGCAGCTGGTCTGCAAGGAGATGGACCTGGACCCCAAGCGGTTCCCGCCCAAGTCCTTCTCCGCCCAGGTGTCCAACCTCAAGAACGAGCTCGTCGACTACGACACCTTCGCCGAGCAGGCCCAGAGCGAGCAGGAGAAGAAGCTCGCCGAGGCCTACCAGCTGTACCAGCGCCGCCTGCACGAGGCGGGCGCCATGGACTTCGACGACCTGATCATGCTCACCGTCAACCTGTTCCAGATGTATCCGGACGTGGCGGAGTACTACCGGCGCCGCTTCCGGCACGTGATGGTCGACGAGTACCAGGACACCAACCACGCGCAGTACGTGTTCGTCCGTGAGCTGGTCGGAGTGGCGGACGCGGACGGTCCCGGGGCGGGGGACGCGGCGGTGGGCGGTGTCCCGCCCGCCGAGCTGTGCGTGGTCGGTGACGCGGACCAGTCGATCTACGCGTTCCGCGGCGCGACCATCCGCAACATCCTGGAGTTCGAGCGCGACTTCCCCAACGCGCGGACCATCCTCCTGGAGCAGAACTACCGCTCCACCCAGACCATTCTGTCGGCGGCCAACGCCGTCATCGACCGCAACGAGGGCCGCCCGGCCAAGAGCCTGTGGTCGGAGAAGGGCGAGGGGCCCGCCATCACGGGTTACGTCGCCGACAACGAGCACGACGAGGCCGCGTTCGTCGTGGGTGAGATCGACACGCTCACGGACGACGGGACGGTCACGCCGGGACAGGTGGCGGTCTTCTACCGGACCAACGCGCAGTCCCGCGTGTTCGAGGACGTGTTCATCCGGATGGGGCTGCCGTACAAGATCGTCGGCGGTGTGCGCTTCTACGAGCGCAAGGAGATCCGGGACATCCTGGCCTACCTTCGTGTGCTGGCCAACCCGGAGGACACGGTGAGCCTGCGGCGCATTCTCAACGTGCCCAAACGCGGTATCGGGGCGCGCGCGGAGGAGGCGGTCGAGCTCTTCGCCGCGCGGGAGCGGATCTCGTTCGCCCGGGCGCTGCGGAGGGTGGACGAGATCCCCGGCATCGCGACCCGGTCGGCGCGCGCGGTGGGATCGTTCACCGCTCTCTTGGACGAACTGGCCGAGATCGTTCCCACGAGCAGCCCGGCCGAGATCGTCGAGGCCGTACTGGGCAAGACGGGCTATCTGTCCGAGCTCACCGAATCCAAGGACATCCAGGACGAGAGCCGGGTGGAGAACCTGGAGGAGTTCGTCGACCTGGCGCGCGAGTTCGAGCACACCTTCGCGGCCCTGTTGGAGGAGGAGCCGCAGGACGTCGGCGAGCCCCTGGAGGAGAGCGAGGACGGGTCCGCGGACGAGTCCGCTTCCGGGGAGGGAGACCGACCCGGGGGCGTGGATCCGGGAGAGCCGACGCTCGTCGACTTCCTGGAGCGGATCTCCCTGGTCGCCGACACCGACCAGATCCCCGACGCGGACGACGAGGGCGGTGTGGTCACGCTGATGACGCTGCACTCCGCCAAGGGGCTGGAGTTTCCCGTGGTGTTCCTGACCGGTATGGAAGACGGGGTCTTCCCGCACATGCGCACGCTCGGGGACAAGCAGGAGCTGGAGGAGGAGCGGCGGCTCGCCTACGTCGGGCTCACCCGTGCCCAGCAGCTCCTGTACGTGAGCCGTGCCGCCGTGCGCAGTGCCTGGGGGTCGCCCTCGTACAACCCGGCCTCCCGGTTCATCGACGAGATCCCGTCGTCGCTCGTGGAGTGGCGCCGGGCGGAGTCGACCCTGGCCGCTCCGCCGAGCCGGAGTATCGGCGGGTCGTCCTGGGGCTCCGGGGGCCTCAGCGGTGGCCGCGGTGCCGGTGCCGGTTTCGGCGGTGGTTTCGGTGGCGGCTCGAAGTCGCGCGGCGCGGTCAGGAGTCCGAAGAAGGAGGCCCCGACACTGAGTGTGGGGGACCTGGTCAACCACGACTCGTTCGGCATGGGCCGTGTCCAGCTGGTCGAGGGCACGGGCGACAAGACCAAGGCGCGGATCGACTTCGGCGCGGACATCGGCGAGAAGGACTTCCTGGTCAAGTACGCCCCAATTGAGAAGCTCTAGCCGTTGGGGCGTTGCCCGGGGCGGGTCAGGTGTAGGGCACGACACCGCCACGTTCGTGGAAACGTGTCACGAACACTCCCCGGCGGGGGTAGAGTTGGGGACGACCGAGCGAACCGGACGCGACATCTGCGCGGACGTGCCGGTCGTTCCCCAGGATTCAGGACGGCTCCTCGTCGTCCGTTCGATCCAACCGGATGTGGTTCGAGCAGGTGCTCGGGGCATGTACGATCAGGGAGTTGCCTCAAAGCGGAGAGATTCGCGAAAAGGCAAAAGCAGGACAAGCGGGTGCTTTACCCCGTTCGGTTGATCCGAAACCGCCGATTTGGCGG
>NZ_ANBC01000310.1 GCF_000341125.1 Nocardiopsis lucentensis DSM 44048
CAGCCGGTTCAGTTCCTCGGTGCTGTTCGCTGCGGCGATGAGGCCGGTGACCTGGTCGACGAACTCACGCTCCTCCGGGGTGGGGGGCGCTTCGCGGCGCGGCGCGGGCTGGGAGCGGTCCACGACCGGCGAGTCGGTGTCGCCGTCGTCGATGTCCTCGGTGGGGATCATGAGCGCCTGGACCAGCCCGTACTTGAGCGCCATCGACATGGCTTTGCTGGTGGACTTGTCCTGTGCGTCAGCGGCCTCGCCCCACACGACGATGTCGGTGTACGAGCCGTCCTCGATCGCCGTGAAGCGGTAGCGGACCTCCAGCTCGGTGGATCGCATCTTCCCGTTGACACTGGTGGTGCGGGAAAGGACGGTCGGCAGGATCGTCACACCGACCTTGATCTGAGCTGCGTGGACGTGCTTCATGACGGCGTCGATGCCACGGAACTGGTACCGGTGGTGTGTGTTGGTGTCGTCCTTGCCGATGGGGCCGACGGTGGTCATGAGGTCGATGAGCTTGGTGTGGATCAAGCCGGGGGTCTGGGTGTCGCTCACTGCTCGGTCTCCTCGTCGGTGGGGCCGGTCATCAGGTCGTGCTGGGTGGCGTCGTGCTCGCGCATGAGTGGCCCGTAGGCGGTGTCCTCGTCAGGGGTCACCACGGCTTCTCCTCATCCGGGTCGATGTCGACGGGGAACGGCCAGTGGTCGGTGTCGTACCGGCCCTGCCGGTCCTCCGCCTCGCTGGTCTCCCACCACAAGGAGTCACCCGCGAGCAGGTCACCCTCAGCGGCGGCCACGTCCCGCATACAGCGGGCGTCACGGTCCGGCTCGCCCACCTCGGCCTCACCCGGCGCTCCCAACCCCGCGTCCACGTCCGCGGCGATCGCGGCGAGCAGGTCCACGTCGAACTCCGCCTGGAACGGGTCCATGTCGTGACGCGACGCCCGGGACAAGGCCACCGCGTCCTGGTTGTCCTGCGCCGACCCGCGCGCCAACGCCACACCCGCGAGCCCCATCGCAGCGGACAGTTCCGCGCGCACGTCCTCGGTGTCGGTGTCAGCGGCCAGCATCCGCTCATACATGGCCTTTGCGGTGGCCAGGTGGTCGTACACCTGGGCGAGGTAGTCCACGAACGACACGTGCTCAGCCACGACGCACCTCCTCGCAGGTGCGGTTGTGGTGATCAGCGGCGCGCTCGTGGGTGTCCACGCTGTCGATGCCGCCCGAGTACGTCTTGCCGCACGCCGGGTGGTAGAAGGACGTGCCGTCCTCGGACACACGCCACCGCTCAGCGGGCGGGTGGTTCTCCTCAGCCCGGTACGTGGCACGGTGCGAGGCGGGGCGGCGCATCTCCTCCACACGACGCCGGTACCGGATCTGCTCGACCGTGGTACCGGTGTCCATCGCCCGGTGGATCAGCGCGAGCAGCGGGGTGAGGTCACCGAACCCGTGCGCCCGCGCAAGGGCGGCACGCTCAGCGGGTCGCACCTCTAGGCCGTCGGTGTCGAGCTGGGTCATGGCCCGCTCGAAACCGCTGTCGTCGTCGGAGTTCAGGTGGTGCAGCATGTGGGAGGTCATCGGACGACCTCCTCGAAGTAGTCGCGGTGGCGGTCGAGCTCGTCGAGGCTCATGGACGCGTACAGGGCGGCCGAGGACAGCGAGTCCGCGGTGGCCTTCGCGTCGGCGGGGTCGCCGGCGAACCGGATGACCTGCTCGGTACCGGTGTCGGGGTCGGTGACGACGAGCACGGGAAGCCCGTCGACACGGCGGATCGTGGTGGCTGCCGCGGGCGGGAGGGTGATCTCCCGGGGCGGGGTACGGTGGTTCATGGCTCCAGTCCTTTCGTAGAGGTTCAGTGGGGCCTTAGCCCTCGTCCCGGATGGCCGTCCGGGCGGGGGCGTCTTTCGTGTCAGGCGGCGTCGGCCTGGCAGGTCTCGCCTGCGTGGTGCGCGTCGAGAATCAGGCGGATGCGGTCTCGGAGCTCATCGGTTGCCAGCCGCGCCTGAGCTGCGCACTCGACGGCTTCACGCTGTATGTCCTCGTGGGTGCGCCGAGCTGGCGTCTTCTGGCGTTCGGTCACGCTGCGTCGTCCTCTCCCGCACCCTCGCTAGCAACGATGAGAAGTTCCCCGGCGTCGAGGCCGTAGAGCTTCTCCATGTCGCGCCGGATAGGCGGCGGGGGTCCTACGTCGCGTGGACCTTCGTAGGCATAGACGGTTTTGGGCGATTTGCCCACGTGAGCGGCTACCTGTTCGACGCTGAGGCCGACCGTGATCCGGCGCTGTCGTGCCTTCTCGCGGTTGAATCGGAGTTGGCTCATGAGAAGAAGTTAGCACTTGCGAGCACTGAAGAGAAGCTATCGGCAGAAGTTCTTCCAACTTCTTTCATGTAACTCTAAGTAGTTTCTTGGGTCCGCGCAGGTAACTGTGGGTGCACCAAGCCGGCAGAGGTTAGGCACTACTAAGTGAGAAGAAGTTGGAATATGTTGGAGTCCATGAGCAATCGAACCCCACTCGAGCGCGCCATGAACGCGCACCGCATCAAGAAGAACCTTCGCTGGAAGGACGTCCTCGCAGCAGCCGACGACATGGCAGCCGAGACCCTCCGCCGCGTCCGCCTCCACGGCACCGACGCCGTCGACGACTTCACCGTCGCCCGCCTCGAACGCGCCCTACAGCTCCCACCAGGCGGCCTCCGCAAGATGGAGGAGGAAGCCAACGCTGCCGAAGCCCAGGGCGCCGACCCGCAAACGGCGTACCGGGCCTGGGACGGCGAGATCACCGGCCCCGAAGGAGCCGTAGAGGACGGCGAACTCCTCATGTGGCGCGACACCCCGACCGGGAGGATCTACCGGCTCGCGGACGCCAAAGACCCGCGGTTCCACGTCGAGTACGAGTTCCTGCCTGGCGAGACTCCGGAGCAGGTCATCGATGATCTACGCCGGTTGCATGTCTCCCACAGCGCGCTCGTGCGCGAGATGGAGCGGAGGAGGTCACGCACCTGATGGGTTTAGGGAGCTTCCATCGCACAAGCAACACCCTGCACCGCTTTAATGGTGGCGCAGGGTTTTTACCTTTTCGGGACAACCGTATCTCTTGTGACGCAGATCACAGTAGCGTAACCTTCAAACTTCAACCACATCGACGCAAGGGGGCGTCGAACGGTTGAAGAGGGGGGAGCAAGTTGCACGCCGCAAGGCACATCGCAAGTCCCATCATCCGACCAGTGTTTCTGATCATCGGGGAGGTCCCACGATCCGGCAACGGGGTCGCCGCCATCACCCGACGGCCCCACGCCACGTTCGTCCGAGTCCAAACGCGATCCGATGTCCTTGACGTCGCCCGAGACGTCAACGGCCAGCTCTACGGCGACGAGTACCCGAGCTGGGCTATCCCCTACCTCGGGGAGGACGAAGAGGCACTCGCCCGATTCAGGGCATCACCCGGCGCCGAGAACATCCCCGACGAGATCATGGGCTGGCCGATCGAGCCCTGGTACATCCCGTTCGTTCTCCGAGCCCCAGGAATCGACTACAGCTAACCCTCGACCGCCGTCCCGCGCTTCCCCCGGGACGACACACTCACCCCGCTACAAGCCCCGGCCTTCCCCACCGGGGCCTTGTCATGTCTACGCCCACGTCACCGACATCGACTCTGCCATCGTGTAGTTTCTCCGCCCCTTACCCCCCCGCTTGATGCGGATCTCCTTCGTGAGCGTGCGGATCACCAGCCGCTTCGTGAGCAACGGCAACTCATCCCACTTCTCCTTAACCACGTCCATATCCGGGGCTGCCAACTCCCCCACCACCGGTGGCAGGCGCACCACCCGAAGCCGCTCCTCCAGGTCCTGAATCTCCGGGAGCAGCGCGGCCTCCAATGAGGCCAGCGACATCACCGACAACTTCCTCTTTGCAGCCGCGTCCCGTGCCTCCTCCAACTGCGCGCGTGCAGCCGCCAACTCGTCCCGCATCTCCTGCATTTGAGCCTCGTCCCGGTTGTCGCGAACTGCCAACAGGTCGGCAAGATCAGGGCGCGCCAGACGAGCCACTATCACCGCCTCCACATCTGGCTCCACGCGAGAGATCCGACGCGACACGTGCCCAAGCCAGCCCTTCCCACTGTGGGAAGTTCGGGCCACCCCCATGCACACATACGTCGGATAACCCTGACCATGGTTGACCTGCATCTCTCCCCCGCATACATCGCAGATGATGATGCCTGACAGCAGATGCTTCACATTCGAGTCGCGGCGGTTACTCGGGTTGCTCGTGAGCTTGGACACCACTGCCAGATGGGTTTCACGATCCAAAATCGCAGGCCAGTCCGCTTTGCCCACCACTTTTCCTTGATGCACCCTGTCGCCGACGTACCGCGGGTTGATGATCAGTTCCTTGGCTGGCCCAGATTGCCAGAGTGCACCACGTGGCGCAGGTACGCCTCGGTCGTTGAGGTCGCTGACGATCGACAGGGTTGGCTCCCCGGCTAGCACGCGGCGAGCGATTTCGCGGACGATCTTTGCCTGGTCCTCTCGGATGATCTGGCGGAGCAGGACGCCGGTGTCGGGGTCGTACTCGCGCTTGTACCCGTAGGGGAGTTTGCCGTGAGGGCGCCCCTTGGCGGCCTGGGCACGGACCGTGCGCAGGATCCGCTTCCGCGTGACCCCGGACTCGCGCACACCCAGCGAGAAGAACAGGTCGAGCTGGAACGCCTGGTCGGGATCTGACAGGTCGTACACCTGACCGGACGCAGCGATGAGGACATCATGTTCTTCGCATACGGCGGCGAGTGCCGCCCACACCTGCCGGTCGCGGGTAGCGCGCGAAGGTTCCCACACCACGAGCACGTCAATGAGGCCAGCCCGGATGCTGGAAAGCAGGTTTTCCCAGTCGGGACGGTCCTTCTTGGCGTACTTTGACGCGGAGCGAGCGTTGTCTGTCCACACCCCAGGAACACCGTCACTGCCTCCGGTGGAGGCGAGCCGCCAGTCTCTGTGGAGAGCGACCTGAGCTCTGCACTCGTGCTCCTGCTCTTCAACGGAGCGACCTGTGCGGCGGTCGTCTCTGGAGACACGGCAGTAGATCGCAGTGCGGCGTTGGGGGTGTGTCATGACACCCAGATTAGCGATAACACTTGCCAACAAACAGTGTCCGG
>NZ_ANBC01000311.1 GCF_000341125.1 Nocardiopsis lucentensis DSM 44048
TTCGAACCTCGCCGTGCTGACGGGGTTCGTGCTCGGCCTCGCCCGGTGGCTGCGGGCCCCCAGGTGGTGCTCGGTGGCGGGCGGGGCACTGATGATCTGGCTGTTCGTCCTGGTGTGCCGACCGGAGCCCAGCGTGATCCGAGCCGCGTTCATGGGTTCGCTCGCCCTGCTGGCATTGGCCACCGGACGCTCCCACGCGGCCCTGGGCGCACTGAGCGTCACCGTGGTCGGTGTCCTGTTCGTCTCCCCTGGGCTGGCCAGTTCCTTCGGGTTCGCGCTGTCGGTGCTGGCCACGGCGGGGATTCTGCTGCTGGTTCCGTCCTGGACGCAGGCGTGGTCGCGACGGATGCCGCATCCGCTGGCCGAGGCCGTCGCGGTCGCCGTGGCCGCCCAGGTGGCGGTCGCCCCGGTACTGGTGCTGTTGTCGGGGGAGGTGGCGTGGGTGGCGGTGCCGGCCAACGTGCTCGCGGCGCCGGTCGTCGCGTCGGTGACCGTCGCGGGTTTCGTGCTCGCGGTGCTGTCCGTGGTCTGGCCGGTGGGGGCGGCGGTCGCCGCGCACCCGCCCGGGTGGGGCGTGGCGTGGATCGCGGGGGTCGCCCAGACCGGGGCACGGATACCGTATGGCGCACTGCCCTGGCGTCCGGACGTGACGGGTGCCCTGCTCCTGGCCGGGATCCTGCTCGTCCTGGTCCTGGCACGGGGATGGGTGCTGCGCGTGGTCGCGGCGGTGATGGTCACCGTACTGCTGCTGGTCCTGGCGGCGCGGTGCGTGTCCGGGGGATGGCCTCCGACGGGCTGGGCGCTGGTCGCCTGCGACGTGGGGCAGGGGGACGCGTTCGTGCTGTCCGCGGGCGACGGTGCCGCGGTGGTGGCCGACACCGGGGAGGATCCCGCGGTGATCGACGACTGCCTGCACCGGTTGGGTGTGCGGGAGGTCCCGCTGCTCGTACTCAGCCACGACCACGCCGACCACGTGGACGGAACGCCGGGTGTCCTGCGGCACCGCCGGGTCGACACGGCGCTGGCCCCGTCCGGGTTCGACGGCACCGCGACCGGACGGCTGCTCACGGAGTCGGACGTGGACCTGTGGGAGGGCGAGCGCGGGCGGTCCTTCCGGGTCGGCCCCTGGCTGCTGCGGGTGCTGTGGCCCCCGCCGGGCCACAGCGGGTCGGTCAACGACGGCTCCGTCGTGGTGCGGGCCGACGGTGCGACGATGTCGGTGCTGTTGACCGGGGACATCGAGGAGGAGGCCCAGGCGAGGCTGCTCACCGCGCCGGAGGCCGACCTGCTGCCGGTGACCGTCCTCACCGCTCCGCACCACGGGGCGGGAACCCAGGACCCGGACTTCCTGGCGGCCACCGACCCTGTGGTGACGGTGACGTCGGTCGGTGCGGACAACCCGTACGGGCACCCGTCCCCGTACACGTGGGCGTTGTTGGAACGGCTCGGACGGATCAACCTGCGCACCGACCGCGACGGGGACGTCGCCGTTCTGGGCGGTACCGGATCAGGCCCCGTGCGGGCCGTCGTGCGCGGCCCCGGTCCACGGCGGTGAGCACGGATCGCGCCCGGCTGGTCGGTGGGGCGTGGCATCCTCGGTGTATGCCTGCACCCGCCCCTGTCACCGTGATCGTCGGTACCGAGGAACTCCTCGTCGACCGGGCCGTGGCCGCCGCGGTCGCGGCGGTCCGCGAGACCGACCCCGACGTGGACGTCCACGACCTCATGCCCGCCCAGGTCGGCCCGTCCACACTCGTCGAGGTCACCTCGCCCTCCCTGTTCGGTGATCGTCGTGTGGTGGTGCTGCGCTCCGCCCAGGACCTCACCAAGGATCTGGCGGCGACCGTCACGGACTACCTCAAGACTCCGGCCGACGACGTCCACCTGGTCCTCACGCACGCGGGAGGCGCCAAGGGCAAGGCACTGCTCCAAGCGGCGGTGAAGGCGGGCGCCCACCGGGTGGAGTGCAAGGGGCCGACCAAGGGTCCGGAGCGGGTGGCGTTCGTCAAGGGCGAGTTCTCCTCAGCCGGTCGACAGATCACGGGTGACGCCGCTCAGGCGCTGGTGGACGCGGTCGGCACCGAACTGCGGGAGATCGCCGCCGCGTGCACCCAGCTGGTCGCCGACACCGAGGGCCGGGTGGACGCCGCCGCCGTGGCCCGTTACCACTCCGGGAAGGCCGAGGCGTCCGGGTTCTCGGTCGCCGACCGCGCCGTCGAGGGCCGGTTGCCGGAGGCGTTGGAGCAGCTGCGGTGGTCCCTGGCGGTGGGTACCGCACCGGTACTGATCAACAGCGCGCTCGCGGGGGCGGTGCGCGGCATCGCCGTGGCGTCCCAGCCCCAGCGGGGCACGAGTGAGGCTGAGCTGGCCAAGCAGGCCAAGGTGCCGCCGTGGAAGATGCGCACCCTGCGGCAGCAGGCCCGCGGATGGTCCCCGGCGGGGATCACCCGTGCCATGAGCGTGGTCGCCGAGACCGACGCGCTCATCAAGGGTGCGGGCCGTGACCCCGAGTACGCCCTGGAGCGCGCGGTGATCGAGATCGCTCGGGCCCGCGGCACCCGCTGACGGCGCGGGGCCCGGGGCAGGCCCTGCCTAGTGGATGGGGCGCCCGCCCTGCCACACGCGCAGGGTGTTCAGTCCCATCGACCACGCGAACGCGCCCTCGTGGTCGGCGTCCCACTGCACCAGGTCGGCCAGGGAGCCGGGGGTGAGCACGCCCCGGTCGACCAGGCCGAGCGCCCGTGCCCCGCCCGACGTGGCCGCGCTGAGCGCCTCCTGGACGGTCATTCCGAACATGGCGACCGCCAGGGAGATGACCAGCGGCATCGACGTCGCCCCGGACTGGCCCGGGTTGTGGTCGGTTCCCAGGCCCACCGGTACACCGTGGTCGAGGAGCGTGCGCACGGGCGGGGTGCGGCGCTCGTGCAGCGACGTGGTGGGGCAGGCGACCACCGGCGTGCGCGTGGCGGCCAGCGCGAGGATGTCCTCCTCGTCGGTCTCGTGCAGCAGGTCCACCGAGGAACAGCCCAGGTCGGTGGCCATCCGCACGGCGCCGTGCCGGGGACGGGAGCAGGCGTGCAGGGTAGTGCGCAGCCCCACGGACTGGCCCACCCCGAGCAGTATCCGCGCGTCGTCGGTGGTGAACTGCTGGTTGTCGCAGTACACGTCGACGCCGTCGGCGCCCGCCATGGCGGCGTCGCTCAACCATGACGCGGCCGTGCTCACGTACTCCCTGGGGCGGCCGAAGAACTCGGGCGGGACCCCGTGCGCCGGGAAGAACGTGACGTGCAGGCGCGGCATCCCGGGCTCCTCCTCCAGGGACCGCAGCAGGCGCACGTCGGCGAGTTCCCCGTCCCGGGTCAGGTGGTAGCCGGTCTTGGCCTCCACCGTGGTGGTGCCCGTGATCACCCAGTGTCGGAGCCGTTCGCGCACCGCGTTGCACAGGGTCCAGGGGTCGGTTCCGCGCGTGATGGTCACCGTGGTGGACACCCCGCCGCCCGCGGCGAAGATATCCCCCTTGGAGGCGCCCTTGGCCCACATGTTGACCTCGGCGTACCGGTCGCCCGCGTACACCGGGTGGCAATGCGCGTCGACCAGCCCCGGTGTGATGAGTCCACCGCCGATGTTCACGACGTCGTCGACGTCGGTGAGGTCGTCGAACACACCGGGGATGCGCTGCGGCAGGTCGGCCGCGGGCCCGATCCAGGCCACCCGGTCGTCGTTCATCAGGAGGGCCGCCTTGGTCAGCAGCTCGTTCCCGGTCCACAGGCGACCGATGTTGGTGAGGAGTACCAGCGTCATGGGTTCGCGTCCGCCGGTCAGATCCGCCGGTGAGGGCTGGCGACACGGTCGTTGGGTACACGGGCGGACATGGCGACCTCGTATCTGGAGCGATCCGACTGAGCCGGGGGCGGCCGCGGGGCCGCCGGGGGCCGTGTCAGCGGTAGGGATCTCGACTGTCGGAGGGGACAGCGGCCGCTGACGGCCTGGTGATCCAAAACCGTAGTCCATTCCCGGACCCCGTGTACACCTCCCCGGTGGGACGAATGCGAGTGTTTCTTGGCAATACTCGCGAGTCGCAAGAGTGACGCGCGCCACCACGGCACACGACGGCCGGGGCACCCTCTCGGTGCGCCCCGGCCGGTTCACGTCGCCCCTGAGTGGAAGG
This sequence comes from Nocardiopsis lucentensis DSM 44048, assembly GCF_000341125.1. Classification (GTDB taxonomy): domain Bacteria; phylum Actinomycetota; class Actinomycetes; order Streptosporangiales; family Streptosporangiaceae; genus Nocardiopsis; species Nocardiopsis lucentensis. The sequence continues at coordinate 4,169 of NZ_ANBC01000311.1, forward strand.
GCCCCTTCCTCACGCCGTGCTGGGTGCGCACTCCCCCAGCTTGGCGGCGAGCAGCTCGGGAACGAACGCGTGCAGCCGCGTGCCCTCCCCGGTGTGCTCCTCGCTGAGGACACGGCCCTCCTCGTAGGCCTTCGCCACCAGGTCACCGCGCGAGTAGGGCACCAGCGCGTGCACCTCGTGGGCGAGCTCGGGCAGCGCCTCGGCGAGCGCCGTGACGAGCCCGGCGATGCCTTCGCCGGTGCGCGCCGACACCTCGACGACGTCGGGGTAGCGGGTCCGCAGCACCTTGAGCGCGTCCGGATCAGCGGCGTCGACCTTGTTGACCACGATGAGTTCGGGGACGTCGGTCGCGTCGATCTCGGAGAAGACCTCGTGGACCGCCCTGATCTGTTCCTCGGGGTCCGGGTGCGAACCGTCGACCACGTGCAGGATCAGGTCGGAGTCGGCGACCTCCTCCAGCGTGGAGCGGAACGCCTCCACCAGCTGGTGCGGCAGGTGCCGGACGAACCCGACGGTGTCGCTCAGGGTGAAGCCGCGGCCGTCGGGCGTACGCGCCTGGCGGACGGTCGGGTCCAGGGTGGCGAACAGGGCGTTCTCCACCAGCACCCCGGCGCCGGTCAGCCGGTTGAGCAGGCTCGACTTTCCCGCGTTGGTGTATCCGGCGATCGCCACCGACGGGACCTCGCGGGTGCGCCGCACGTCGCGCTTGACCTCGCGGGCGGTGCGCATGTGCGCGAGCTGCCGACGCAGCTTGGCCATCTTGTCGTTGATGCGTCGCCGGTCGGTCTCGATCTTGGTCTCACCGGGTCCGCGCAGACCCACACCGCCGCCGGAACCGCTGCCGGAACCGCCCGCCTGCCGGGACAGCGAGTCACCCCAACCGCGCAGTCGCGGCAGGAGGTAGTTGAGCTGTGCGAGTTCGACCTGTGCCTTGCCCTCGCTGCTACGCGCGTGCTGGGCGAAGATGTCCAGAATGAGGGCGGTGCGGTCGATGACCTTGACCTTGACGACGTCCTCCAGCTGACGCAGCTGGCCGGGCGTGAGCTCTCCGTCGCAGATGACGGTGTCGGCCCCGGTGGCCTCGACGATGTCGCGCAGCTCGGCGGCCTTGCCCTTGCCGATGTAGGTGGCCGGGTCCGGCTTGGGCCGGCGCTGGGTGAGCCCCTCCAGGACGAGTGCCCCGGCGGTCTCGGCCAGGGCCGCGAGTTCGGTGAGCGAGTTGTCCGCGTCGGTCTGGGTCCCGCTGGTCCACACACCGATGAGGACGACGCGCTCCAGGCGCAGGGTCCGATACTCGACCTCGGTGATGTCGGTGAGTTCGGTGGACAGTCCCTGGACTCGGCGCAGCGCGTGGCGCTCGGCGAGTTCCATCTCACCCTGCTCGGGGATGTCCCCTGGTTCGGCGCCGCGATCACCGCCGGCCGTGTCCCGCGAGGCGGACGGACCGTCCTCGATCCCGGTGGTGATCGGCTCGCGAAGCGCGTCCTCGACGGGGGTGGTGTGCCCGGCCGAGGAGCCTCCGCGGTTGTCAGAAGTATTCATATCCCTCCAGGTGGGTCAACGTCCTGGCCCCCGCGGATCTTCCCGGTCACGGGGCGTCGGCGGCCGTGACCCGATGGTCGCACTTCGGCCGCCGCCAAGCACGTGATTATCCCAGGCCGCGCGAGGCGACACCGTGGACGGGGGAGTGAGATGAAGCCAACACATCGGATGCGATACTGAAGAACCGTCGAACTTGCAGAGTGAAACTTCCGAAACCTTCACAAAAGAGCAAGTTTGCCTGACCTGCGACGTGCACCGCGCGTTGACCGCTCGACATCAAGATAGTAGCTTCTTTTCCACATACCAGAAGCTTGTTTCGTATTGCGGAAGGTTATCCATGGGCGCCACGCAAGGGGTCGAGATCACGGGCCCCCTCAACGACCGTTTCGACCAGATCCTCACCGACGAGGCTCTCGCCCTCGTCGCCGAGCTGCACCGGACCTTCGAGGGGCGCCGCCAGGAGCTCCTCGCCGCCCGCAAGGCGCGCCAGGAGCAGATCTCGGCCGGGACGGACCTCGACTTCCTCCCGGAGACCAAGCACATCCGTGAGGACGACAGCTGGAAGGTCGCCGACCCCGCTCCGGGCATCACGGACCGCCGGGTCGAGATCACCGGCCCCACCGACCGCAAGATGACCATCAACGCGCTCAACTCCGGCGCGAAGGTCTGGCTCGCCGACTTCGAGGACGCCAACACCCCGCTGTGGGAGAACATGATCGGCGGGCAGCTCAACCTGCGCGACGCCCTCGACCGCCAGATCGACTTCACCTCCCCCCAGGGCAAGACCTACGCCCTCAAGGAGGACTCCGAGCTCGCGACGATCGTGGTCCGCCCGCGCGGCTGGCACCTGGACGAGAAGCACATCATCGTCGACGGCCAGCGCACCAGCGGCGGCATCGTCGACTTCGCCCTCTACTTCTTCCACTGCGCCCAGCGCCAGCTGGACAAGGGCAAGGGCCCGTACTTCTACCTGCCGAAGATGCAGAGCCACCTCGAGGCCCGCCTCTGGAACGACATCTTCGTCCTCGCCCAGGAGCGCCTCGGCATCCCGCGCGGCACCATCCGCGCCACCTGCCTCATCGAGACCATCCCCGCCGCGTTCGAGATGGAGGAGATCCTCTACGAGCTGCGCGAGCACTCCGCGGGTCTCAACGCGGGCCGCTGGGACTACCTCTTCAGCATCATCAAGACGCACCGCACCCGCGGCCGCAGCTTCCTGCTGCCCGAGCGCAACGCGGTCACCATGACCGCCCCGTTCATGCGCGCCTACACCGAGCTGCTGGTCAAGACCTGCCACAAGCGCGGCGCACACGCCATCGGCGGGATGGNTCATCCCGTCCCGCAAGGACGCCGAGGTCAACAAGGTCGCCTTCGCCAAGGTCCGCGACGACAAGTCCCGTGAGTCCGGCGACGGCTTCGACGGCTCCTGGGTCGCCCACCCCGACCTGGTCCCCGTCGCAAAGGAGATCTTCGACGGCGTCCTGGGCGAGCGCCCCAACCAGATCGACAAGCAGCGCCCCGAGGTCGAGGTCACGGCCGCCGATCTGCTGGCGGTGGACAAGACCGAGGGCGGCGTCACCCTCACCGGTCTGCGCAACAACATCAACGTCGCGCTCCAGTACCTGGCGACGTGGATGGGCGGCAACGGCGCGGTGGCGATCCACAACCTCATGGAGGACGCCGCGACCGCCGAGATCTCCCGCTCCCAGATCTGGCAGTGGCTGCACAACGACGTCACCCTCGACGACGGCCCCAAGGTCACCGCCGAGCTCGTCAAGCAGATCATCGACGAGGAGCTCACCACGATCCGCGGTGCCCTCGGCGACGCCTTCGACGAGGCCCTCTACCAGCAGGCCAGTGAGCTGTTCGCCGAGGTCGCCCTCGCCGACGACTACGTCGACTTCCTCACCCTGCCCGCCTACGAGCGCATGCCGTAGCCGGTCCCGAGACCGGACGCCCTCCGACTGGCCGAGGACACCCCCACGGCGCCCCTTGCCCCGGCGAGGGGCGCCGTCATACGTTGCGATCAACACGCCGCGACGACGGGGGCGCCCATGTCCGAGTCCCTGACCTCACTCATCCCACGGCTCCGCGAGATCTGCGGGTCCGACGGGGTGCTCACCGACACCGAGGACCGACGGGAGTACGACCACGACGGCCTGACCCACCGGCGGTCGCTACCCGGGGTCGTCGTCCTGCCGACCACCACCGAACAGGTCGCCGCCGTCGTCCGCCTGTGCGCCCGGACCGGCGTCCCCTTCGTCCCGCGCGGCGCCGGGACCGGCCTGAGCGGCGGCGCCCTCCCCCACCGCGAGGGGGTCCTGCTCACCACCGCGCGGATGCGCCGCGTCGTGGAGGTCGACATCGCCAACGAGTGCGCCGTCGTCGAACCCGGCGTTCCCAACCTCGATATCACCACACTGGCCACGCCACACGGCTACTACTACGCCCCGGACCCCTCCAGCCAGGCGGTGTGCTCGGTCGGCGGCAACGTCGCCGAGAACTCCGGCGGCGCGCATTGCCTCAAGTACGGGTTCACCGCCACCCACGTGCGGGGGCTGGAACTCGTCACCCCCGAGGGCGAGGTGGTGCGCCTGGGCGGCAAGGCGCCCGACGCGCCCGGCTACGACCTGGTCCGCGCGGTCGTCGGTTCCGAGGGCACCCTGGGCATCGTCACCGAGGTCACCGTCGGGCTGACCCGGCTCCCCGAACGAACCGTGACCCTGTTGGCGGCCTTCGACTCCCTGGACGCCGGTGGCGCGGCGGTCGGCGCGATCGTCTCCTCCGGTGTGCTCCCGTCCGCCATCGAGATGATGGATTCCCTGTCCATCGAGGCGGTCAAGGCCGTCGTCGACTGCGACTACCCCGCCGACGCCACCGCCGTGCTCATCGTCGAACTCGACGGTCCGACCGCCGACGTGGACGCCCACCTGGCCGAGGTGGTGGAGTTGTGCGCGGCCCACGGGGCGACCGGGACCCGAACCGCCGTCGACGGGGGAGAACGGGCCCGGATCTGGGCCGGACGCAAGGCGGCCTTCGACGCCGTGGGCGAGATGAGCCCCGCCTACATCGTGCAGGACGGGGTGGTCCCCCGCACGGCCCTGCCCGACGTCCTGCGCCGCATCGCCGAGCTGTCCGCCGGGACCGGCATCCGCGTGGCCAACGTCTTCCACGCCGGTGACGGCAACCTGCACCCCCTGGTCATGTTCGACGACGCCGACCCCGACGGCTACCGCCGCGCCGAGGAGGTGTCCGCCGCCATCCTGGAGATCTGCGTGGAGTACGGCGGGTCGATCACCGGCGAACACGGAGTGGGCACGGACAAGGCGTGCTCGATGCCGCGTATGTACTCCCCCGACGACCTCGACACCTTCGACCGCTTCCGGCGGGCCTTCGACCCGCGGGGGATCGCCAACCCTGACAAGCTCCTGCCCACCCCGCGCCTGTGCGGTGAGCGGCCGGGAGTGCGCAAGGGTGTGCACCCGCTGGTGGAATCGGGCCGGGCAACACAGTTCTGACCAGAAGGAGCCACGTGCGGCCAGTCCGACCGACCCCCGACACCGTCGAACCGTCCGTGTTCGCGGACCTGAACGCGGCCGGGTCCGAGCCCCGGCCGGGCACCGACGAGGACGCCGTCGGCGGCCTGGTCCCCGCCCTGGTGGTACGTCCCCCGGATGAGGCCGCCGCGGCCCGCGTGACGGCGGTC
>NZ_ANBC01000312.1 GCF_000341125.1 Nocardiopsis lucentensis DSM 44048
CCCTGGACTGGGGCGGACCGCCGCGCTCGGCGGACCTGCTCGTGGACACCACCGCTCTGACCTGGATCGAGCACAACGCCGACGACCTGGTGGTGACCGTCGGCGCCGGGACACCCCTGGCGGAACTGGCGGACGTGCTGGCGGAGGCCGGGCAGCGGCTGTCGGCCGACCCCGTCCGCTCCGGCGGAACGGTGGGCGGGATGGTCGCCACGGGGGTGTGCGGTCCGCGCCGTCTGCTGTACGGGGCGCTGCGGGACCTGGTGATCGGTATGACCGTGGTCCGCGCCGACGGTGTGGTCACGCGCACCGGGGGCCGGGTCGTGAAGAACGTGGCCGGGTACGACCTGGCCAAACTGCACACGGGCGCCCTGGGAACGCTGGGCCTGATCACGTCGGTGACCTTCCGTCTGCACCCGGCTCCGCCCTCCCTCCGGGTGGTGTCGACGGCTGTCCCCTCCCCGGCCCGCGGGGAGCGCGCGGTGACGGCGTTGCGCGCGCGGGCGGTGGCCCCCTCCGCCGTGGCCCTGGACTGGCCCTCGGAGGGCCCCCCGTCCTTGCACGTGGTCCTGGAGGGGATGACCGAGGGGATGGCCGCCCGGGTCAGCGAGGTCCGCGACGCGCTGGGCGGGGACACGGTCGTCGCGGAACGGCTCCCGGAAGGGTGGGGGTTGGTTCCCGAGCGGGGGACGCTCGCCCTCGTGTCGTGTCCCCCCGCGGAGTCGGTCGCCGCCGCGGCACGGATCCGCGAACTGGCCGGTACCGCCGGAACGGAGGTACTCGTGCGGGGCTCGGCGCCCAGCGGGGCGCTCCACGCCGTCTTCCCCCCGGCGACCGACGCCGCGGCGGTCGCGGAGGTCGCCGAGGGGGTGCGATGCCGTCCTGGCTGGTCGCTGACGCTCCTACGTGCCGAACCGCACGTGCACGCGGCCGGGGTCGACCTCTGGGGCGAGGTCCCGGGGCTGGCGCTGATGCGCTCGGTCAAGGACGCCCTGGACCCCGACCGCCAGCTGGCGCCGGGGCGGTTCGTCGGAGGGATCTGAGCCGGGGCGGACGCGCCCGCCCCTCGTCCACAGGATCCGGCGGAGGCGGTGCCGCCACCGCGGATCCGTGATCCGATGAGAATGGGGGCCCACCAGGAAAGACGTTTCGTCGTGCGCCCGCTCTGGTCCCGGCACGCGCCGGATCAGACCAGGGAGGTCTCCCCTTCGGCCACGATGGCGGCCGGGCCGCTCAGGCGGGCGCCGTCGGCGTCGAGGAACACGGTGCACTCGCCTCCGAGAACCCGCACGGTCCACGTGGCGCCCTCCCCCTCCGGGGTGGCGGCGGTCGCGGTGGCGACGATCCCCGTGCCGCACGAGCGGGTCTCCCCCGAGCCGCGCTCGTACACGCGCATCTCCAGAACACCCGGCGCGACCTCGGTGTACACCTCCACGTTGGCGCCCTGTGGGAAGGCCTCTGCATCCAGTTCCGGCGCCAGGCTCAGGTCGATCCCAGAGACCGGGCCGTCGACCTCGCACGCCAGGTGCGGGTTGCCGACGGAGATCTGCGCCCCGTGTACGACCCCCCCGGCGAGCTTGGCCGAGGAGGTCCCCTGCCGCTCGACCCTGCCCATGTCTATGGTGACGCCGCCGTCGGGCTCGATCCACACCTCCTTGGCCCCGTCGCGGGTACCCACCTCGAAACGGTCGCGGTCGAGGAGTCCGGTGTGCAGCAGGTAGCGCGCGAACACCCGCACACCGTTGCCGCACATCTCGGCGACGGTGCCGTCGGAGTTGCGGTAGTCCATGAACCACTCGCACCGCTCGGCGGTACGGGCCGCCGGGGCGAGGGGTTCGCCGAGGGCGCGCGTGCGCACCACGCGCAGGACGCCGTCACCGCCGATGCCCGCCCGGCGGTCGCACAGCAGACGGACGGTCTCCTCCGTGAGGTCGAGCTCCCCGTCGGGGTCGGGGAGGATCACGAAGTCGTTCTCTGTTCCGTGGCCCTTGGCGAATCGCATGCCGACCATCCTAGGGCGTGTTCCGTGGATGCCGCCCGTAGCGGGCGCCGTCCGGCTTCCGGCTCTCGTGCGAGCCGGCGGACGGCGCCCGGATCAGAGGGGGTCCCCTACGACGGAGCCGTGCCACCGGAGCGTTCGTCGGCGGTGGCCGGGGCGGTCGGGCGGGAGAACCAGGGAGCGCACACCAGGATCACGCCCCGCAGGAGACAGGTGATGACGAGGGCGAAGAAGAGCCCGAAGACGACGTGCATGCTGACCAGAACGCCGTACACCATGGCCGTGGTCAGACCGAAGACCATCTGGTTGCGCGGCTTGTTCGGCGTCGTCCCGGGGTCGGTGATCATGTAGTTGGTGAACAGGATGAAGGCCACCCCGGTCAGCGGAGCCAGCGCCGCCACCAGCATGTGGTCGAGGAACAGCCACCGCAGTACGGCCTGGAGGGCGAAGCCCCCCACCCAGGCGAGGATCAGCGGCCACCGCTTGGTGAGGTTGACGTTGAGCATGGTCCCGGCCATGAGGATCCCGAGCGGGATCAGCCAGTCCACGGCGCCGAAGGCGTCGTTCGTGAAGTGGTACGGCGGGGCGATCCCCACCCACGGGAAGAGCAGCAGCGTCACCGCGATCCCGAGGTTGGAGGGGTTGAGGAAGTGCCGCCTGCGTCCGTTGACGGGAATGCGCAGGAGGTACTTGTTGCCCACCGCGATGGACACGGCGAACAGGTACGGCCACAGCGAGGTGTTGCCCCACAGGAGCATCGCGCAGGCCAGCGCCGCGATGTGGGTCGGCAGCAGGTAGTCGACCAGCTTGCCGAACCCGCCCGCGTACCCGGGCGCCCGGTTCGAGAACCGCGCGTCCAGGGTCTCCAGGACGAGGTCGAGCGTGTAACCGAACAACAGGGCGACGATGGGCGTCACGGGCGACTGCTCGAAGCCCAGGAACAGGTGCCCCACGATGTTGAACACGGTGATGGAGGTGGCGAACATGCGCAGCGCCTTCAGGCGCCTGTCCACCGGCGGTTTCGGTGTCGGCTCGGAGGTGGTGGGGGTCGCTGGCGGCTCCCCGGGGGTACCGGTGGCCGGACCGCCGTCGGATCTGGTGACAGTCATCGGACAACCGCCGTTCCGTCGTCGTTGAGGAGGATCGTCTGGGTTCCGGGCTCGACCACCAGGTCGGCGGTGTGCGTGCCGCCGCGGCCGTCCCGCCAGGAGAGGGTGACCGGCAGGTCGCCCTCCGGCGCCGCGAGGTGGACGATGGAGTCCGAGGCCCCCACGTGGCCGTTGGCCGGGAAGAGCTGACGGATCTGCGGGGGGTGCCCCTCCTCGTCCACGACGACCGAGGCGCCGATCGCGGGGGTCGGCGCGCCGTCCGCGGCCCCCGGGCGCACCAGGCGGAGCACGACCCCGGGCGCGGCGTCGGGCGCGGTGTTCAGCAGCAGGCGCGAGTCCTGCCACTGGTTGGCGACCATCGCGTCCAGGAGCCCGTCACCGTTGACGTCGCCGAAGGAGAAGGCGCGGGTGACGTCGTCCTCGGCGATCCCCAGCGGTTCGGCCAGGTCGTCGTAGCGCCCGTTCCCGCCGCGTACCCAGAAGGGGTTGGACTCGTGGCCGGACAGGTCGTCGCCCTCGGCGAAGGTGGGCCAGACCCAGGGGTACTTGAGCAGTTGGTCGTTGCCCATCGCGATCTCCTGCAGCTCCGGCCAGCGCGTGTTCTCGCCCCGGAGGAAGCCCGTGGCCTGGAACAACTCATCGGTGCCGTCGTTGTCGAAGTCGCCCGCCTTGACGTCCCAGGACCATCCGCTGCGCGCCAGGCCCAGTTCCTCGCTGGCCTCGTCGAAGGGCACGGAGCCGTCCAGGAGATCGGCCCCCTCCCCGTCGGGGACGAAGGCGAAGTTGCTCTCGTGGAGCGCGTAGGGGCTGGTGATGTTGCTGACGACCATCATGGGCAGGTCCTGGCCGTCCACGTAGGTGAACGTGATCCCCATGCCCTTGAACGACCCGTTCCCCATGACCTGTGACTTGGGGGTGGTCAGGTCGCGTTCGCCCTCGACCAGCTCCAGCCGCACGTCACCGGGGGTGGAGGTGTTGACCAGGAGGTTGTCGTTGCCGAAGTCGTTGCCCAGGTAGATGTCGGGCAGGCCGTTGCCGGACAGGTCCTGGAAGCCGATCGCCAGGGTCCAGGCGGTCATCACCCGTTCCGGGAGAGCGGCGGTCGCGTCGGTGACGGTCGGCGGGGTGTCGGCCTCGCCGGTCGGCTCGGTGAGCAGGACGTGGTTGCGGCCGGCGTTGGTGGCCAACCCCATGCTCTGCTGCATCTCCATGCGGGTCTCGTCGTCCGCCTCCGGGTCCAGGACCCGGGCGCCGTCCGGGAAGTAGTTGCCGACGAGGACGTCGAGCGCGCCGTCACCGTCGACGTCGGCGACGTTGAGCGCGGTCGTGTTCCAGACCTGCGTCGGCGTCACGAACTCGTGGGCGGTGAAGTCCTCCGCGGTCGGGGCCGCCTCCGGGGTTCCCGTGTTCAGGAACAGGACCGGGGAACGCCCCCAGTAGTAGACGATGATGTCCTGGTCGCCGTCCTCATCCATGTCGGCGGGGACGCAGCCCATGGGGGCCATGGTGTGGTCGTAGGGAAGGCCGTCGGGCAGCAGCTCCACCACCGGGTAGTCGGCCGCTCCGCTCCCCGGTGCGTTGCGCAGGGTGACGCTGTCGTCTCGTGGATCGACCAGGCAGGCGTCCGAGGACGTGCCCAGGCCCCGCAGGTCGAGCAGGGCGCCGCCCGCGCCGACCGAGGAGATCCATCCACGGAAGTGGTCCAGGTCGGGCGCCACGTCACGTTCGTGGCGCGCGTCGTCGGGTTCGGAGTTCAGGGCGAGTGTCTCGAAGGCGAAGGTCGCCGCCCGTTCCGCGCGCTCCTGCTCGCTCGCGGACGGACGGATGGTGAGGGCCCCGAGGGCACCCACCGTCACCAGGGCCAGCGCGACCGTCGCCACGCGGTACATCAGCCGCATTCGGTGCTCCTTGGAGGCGGGTGGCCCGGCCACCCGTCGAGTTGGGGACGCTCTTCAGGTTCACCGAGCCTCCACGGCACCTTCCATATCCATTCTTGCGACACCCCGAAAAGAGCGGAAATAATTCGCAATCCAGAGGACGTGACCGAACTCCCTTTCCATTGAAGATGGCCATGAAATGCCTTCCGACAAAACAAGGGAGACCACATGGCCACCACTGACTCCATGATCATCCCGGGCCTTTCCGCGGAGGATTCCGCGCACGTCGCCGGACTCCCGAGCCGTATCATCGCGGCCTGGGCCGACCAGGACGCGAAGGCGTTCTCCGAGGTGTTCGCCGAGGAGTGCACCATGGTCCTGCCCGGGGTCCTGTGCAGCGGACGCGAGGAGGTCCACGGCTTCATGGCCCAGGCCTTCGCCGGCCCGTTCAAGGGCACCCGGGTGACGGGCGCGCCCGTCAGGGCGAGGGCCCTGGGCGCCGACGCCGCGGTCCTGGTGACCCAGGGCGGGGTCATGGCGCCGGGTGAGGAGGAGGTCTCCGACGCGCGCGCCGTCCGGGCCACGTGGGTGGCCGTGCGGACCGGGGACGGCTGGCGGCTCGCCGCGTACCAGAACGGACCCCGCGACGCCGCGTGAACTCAGACGGTGTGCCCCGCGCGGCGGGGCACACCGTCCTTTCCGTGTCGTGTGTGCGCGGTGTCCGGCCGCGCCGGGCGGTCAGTCCCCCTCGACGGCCAGCTCGACCACGGAGATGTATCCGGCCGGGTGGACGGCGCGCAGCGAGAGACCGGCCCGTTCCGCGAGTCCTCCCAGGTCGGACAGGCCCCGCTCCCTGCCGCCGCTGTAGACCAGCATCCGCAGGTCCATCGCCGTGCTCGGCGACTCCCCGTCGGCGCCGACCGCCTCGACGACCAGGACGGTTCCGCCGCTCCCGGCGGCCTCCGCGCACCGGCCCAGGATCTGCGCCGCGGGATCGTCGGCCCAGTCGTGCAGGATCGAGGACAGCACATACCCTCCGGCTCCGGCGGGCAGGGGGTCGAAGAAGCTGCCGACCACGGCGCGCGCCCGGTCGGACAGGCCCTCGTTCCGGAACGACCGCCGGGCGGCGGACGCGGGCCCTTGGAGGTCGACGAGCGTCCCCTCCAGCCGCGGGTGCGCCTTCAGCAGGGCGCACAGCAGGGCCCCGCTTCCGCCCCCGACGTCGACGACGTGCCCGAGGGCGCCCCAGTCGTAGGCGTCCACGACGGCCCCTCCGTCGTATCCGACGTGGTGGCCCATGAGCGCGTCGAAGGAGGCCGACAACCGCGGGTCCGCGCTGAGGTCGTCCCAGAAGGGGACCCCGTGGCGCACGTGGTAGGCCGCCTCACCGGTGCGGACGCTGTGTTCCAGGTCGACGAGGCTGAGGTCGCCCCGGCCGACCGCGGTGGTGGTGTCCAGCCACTGCCGTCGGCCGCCCTCGTGCCCCTCGCACAGCTGCCGCCCGTACTCGGTCAGCGCGAAGTTCCCCCTGGGCTTCTCGGTGAACAGGCCGACCGTGACCAGGTGCCGGAGGAGGCGCTCCAGCGCGTCCGGGTGCGTCCCGGTGGCCTCGGCCAGGAGGGGCGCCGTGCACAGCCCCTGTTCGACCCGGTCCGCCAGGCGCAGGGTGGCCGCCACCCGCACGGCCATGGGCGTGGCCAGGTCGGCCAGCGCCCTCAGCCCCGGACGCCGCGCTCCGTTCTCGCTCATGAGCTCTCCCCGCTCGGACGGCGCCTCAACGCGTCAGCCCTCGGTCCGTGGGCCGCACGGGTCCGCCGGCCGGGCCGCCCGGCCGTCCGCCCATGAGCACGCGGCCCATGATCGAGGGGCCCATGAGCTTCTGGGGCGGATCGACCAGGGAGATGGCGCGGATGAAGCCCCGGGCCACCTCGGGGTCCGTGGCGGCCGCGGCCTGGACCCTGGTGACGTAGCGGTTGGCCATGTGGGTCGCGATCGTGCGCCGCCCGCGCACGCCGGAATAGCCCAGGTCGGCCGCTGCGGACATGCTCCACGGGGCGTCGGTCACCTTGGCCAGGTCGCGGAAGAAGGCCCGCGGGTCGGGCTCCCTCCCCCGCTCCAGGTGGCGGGCCAGAACGTCCGCGCCCATCGCGGCGACGGTCATGCCCTGGGCGTAGACGGGGTTGAAGACGCAGGCCGCGTCACCGAGGACCAGGTAACCCGAGGGCAGGCCCCGGAGCCGCTCGTAGCGCCGCCGGACACTGGCGGGGGAGCGNNNNGCTGTTCCGCGTCGCGGACCGCCTCGTAGATCTGCGGGATCGACAGGGACTTGGCGAAGGCGAGGAAGCCCTCGCGGTCGGTCGGGGCCCGATCGCCCCGGATCCCGTTCAGAGTGAGCGCGTAGCGGTCGGCCAGGCGGGCGAAGATGGCGCCGCGCGGGTTGTCGGGCGTGGCGGTGGGGACCAGGGCGATGTCGTCGCCGAGCGGGTCGTTCGGCAGCGGCCCCACGAAGTCCATGGTCGTGTAGGTGAGGTCGATGTGGACCTTCTCCTCCGGGACGCGGCCGTAGCCGAACTCCTCCAGCCAGCGGGGTGAACGTGAACCGCGGCCGGTGGCGTCCACGACCAGGTCCGCCTCGATGACCTCCTCGTCACCGGGGCCGCCCTTGCCGTCCGCGCCCCGCTCCTGGACCCGTACGCCGTCGATCCGCGTCCGGTCGGGGGTGGACCGCAGGCCGACGATGTCGGTGTTCTCCCGCAGGACGACCCCGGGCAGGGCCGTGACCCGGGCGCGGACGCGCTCCTCGATCACGGGCCGGTTGGCGCCGACGCAGGACATGCCCGTCTCCACCTCGGCGAGCATCCGGCCGTTGAAGTAGTAGTGGCAGGTGGTCCCGTAGTCGCCCACCGGCACTCCGAGCTCGACGAGGTCGTCGAGGAAGCCGGGGAACAGCTCCTCCAGGATCCGCCGGCCGCGCTCCAGCAGGGCGTGGATGTGCACGGCCCAGGGAACGGCCGTGCGGGGTTCGCGACCCACCTGGCTGAGGGTGTCGCGCTCGATGACGGTGACGCGCTCGTACGTGTCGGAGAGGACACGTGCCGCGAGCAGACCACCCATACTGCCGCCGAGCACGACGGCGTGGCCGAGGCTCCTGGTTCCCATGGACGTGTGCCTTCCCTTTCGGTCTGGACAGCTGGGGGAAACGCTAGTCCCGCGACCACGGAAATTCTTCTCACGCATTGCTTGAGGGACTCCAGAATTCACGCTTCTTCAAAGGTGCTCACTTCGCTCCGGGGGCTACAACCACGACTTTCTGACCGGTACCTTCGCCAGGCGACCAACGGACGGGGACCGTCGTTTTCTCGTTCGGTTCGCCAGCACCCGGACTAGGCGTGAAATGAGGACTGATGCGCTCGTTTCGAGTTGACTTCCCCCAGGAGGAACTGGACGACCTCCGCACACGGCTCTCCTCCACCAGGTGGCCCGAGCAGGCCGGAACGGCCGGATGGGACAGCGGAGTGCCCCTCCCCTACCTCCGGGAGCTGGCCGCCTCCTGGCGCGACGACTTCTCCTGGCGCGCGGTGGAGAAGCGCGTCAACGCCTTCCCGCAATTCGTCACCACGATCGACGGCGCCCCCATCCACTTCCTGCACGCCCGCTCCCCCGAGCCCGACGCGGTCCCCCTGCTGATCACCCACGGGTGGCCGGGGTCGTTCCTGGACTTCCTCGACGTCGTGGGCCCCCTGTCGGACCCCCGGTCCCACGGGGGCGACCCGTCGACCGCCTTCCACGTGGTCCTCCCCTCGCTCCCGGGGTTCGGCTTCTCCGGTCCGCTCACGGAGCACGGTTGGACGCTGCCGCGGGTGGCCGAGGCCTGGGCCCAGCTCATGTCCTCCCTGGGTTACGACGGCTACATCGCCCAGGGGGGCGACATCGGCGCCACCGTCGCCCGGCTGCTCGGCCTCCAGGACAGTGACCACGTCCTCGGCACCCACGTGAACTTCCTGTTCACCCCGCCCCCGGACGATCCCGCAGCGTTGGCGGACCTGCCGCCTTCCGACCTGGCGAGGCTGGAGCGCCTGGGCGTGTTCGCGGACCGGGGGTCGGGCTACATGAAGCTCCTGTCGACCCGCCCGCGCTCGGTGGGCTTCGGCATGACCGACTCACCGGTCGGGCAGTTGGCGTGGACCGCCGAGAAGTTCCAGGAGTGGAGCGGGGCCCGCGACCTGCCTGAGGAGGCGATCGACCGGAACGCGCTCCTGGCCGACGTCACGCTGTACTGGCTGACCAGGACCGCGATCTCCTCCGCCTACATCTATTACGACAACGCGGCGGGGATGCCCACCGCGGCGACGCCGCCCCCTCCCCTCCCGCCGGTCCCCGGCCCGTTCGGTGTGGCCGTCTACCCCCACGACCTGGCACAGCCCATCCGGTCCCTGGCCGAGCGCGAGTTCCCGGCCCTGGTCCACTGGAGCGAGCACGACCGGGGCGGGCACTTCGCCCCGCTCGAGGCGCCGGACCTGTTCGTCGACGACCTGCGGGCGTTCCTCCGGGCGGTGAGGTCGGCCTGAGGCGTGCCGGCCGCGGAGGCCGGTGGCGCCCGCTCCACCTGACGCACGCGGTGGCCCGCCCCGGGGGCGAGNTGGCGGGGCGGGTCGGTCAGCGGAAGATCCGCTCCATGATCCTCCGGGAGACCGCGCGGGGCGCGAGGTCCAGCGCGGTGGTCATCAGACGGGTGACGGTGCCGGGCACGGCGACCGTGCGACCCGCGTCCCACGCGCGCAGTGCTCCGGACACCACCTCCGCGGAGGTGGTGTGGCCCGGGGTCTTCTCCACCTTGTCGCCGAGACCGGCGACGTCGCTGAATTCCGTGACCGTGGGCCCGGGACACAGGGCCATGGCCCTGACACCGGTCCCCCGCAGCTCCGTGGCCAGGGACTGGGCGAACGACAGCAGGAAGGCCTTGCTCGCGCTGTAGGCGGCCATGTAGGGCGTCGGGACGAACCCGAGGTTGGAGGCCACCACGACGACCCCTCCCCTCCCCCGCTCGACCATGCGGGGCACGACGTAGGAGGTCAGCTCCACCGTGGACATCACGTTGAGGTCGAGCATCGCCAGCGTGTCCGCGCGGTCGGTCCCCACGAAGCTCCCGTGGACACCGCGGCCGGCGTTGCAGACGAGCAGGTCGGCGCCGCCGAGCTCCTCCGCGCGGTCGGCCACGGCGCGGGCGGAGCCCTCGGCGGTCACGTCCCGGATCTCCGGGACCACCAGGCCTCCCGAGTCGGCTTCCAGTTTCGCGAGTCGGTCGGCTCTGCGCGCCACGGCCAGGACACGGTAACCGCGCCGGTACAGGGCACGGGTGTACTCCGCGCCGATGCCGGAGGAGGCTCCGGTCACGACGGCCAGGGGTGCTGTGGACATGGTCACTCCAAACTGAGGCGCCGCCACCCGGGACGGAGGGGAGGGTCGGTTCCGGTCAGGCGGCGATGTGCATGATCTCCAGCGCGACGCCGTCGGGGTCGGTGAAGGTGAAGAGCGCGAAGGGGAGCGGCTCCGTGTACTCGCGGATCTCGCTGCACTCCACCTTCAGCGCGACCAGGTGCTCACGCCACTCACGGAGCTCCTGGAGGCTGGCGGCGGCGAAGGTCAGGTGGTCCAGGCCGGTGCGCTGGGGACCGAAACCCTCCTCCGCGTTGGCCTCGTGCTCGGTGATCCCGAGATAGACGTGCGTGCCCGGCCGCATCAGACCCGCCGTTCGCCCGCCCTCGAAGCGCTCGCTCATCCACTGGACCATGCCGAGCTTCTCCTCGTACCAGCGGACACTGCGTTCCAGGTCGGTCACCGAGACGCCGACGTGGTGCAGCGCGGCGAGTCCCTGCGGGGTCTGGGCGACCGGTCCGTTCGGCTGAGTCAGGACGATTTCCATGGTCAGGACCTCCTCTAAAGCGTCGGAGCCTCGAAAGTACGACGGCCGGACGCGGAGACGCTTCTTCCCGCGTGCCGAAAAGCACGACGAGAACGCCTCTGAACGATCAGGGGGAACAGCAAACGGGGAGAAGGCACCCGCTTTTTTCGAAAGTTAGTCTGAACCATCGGATGCGTTTCCACCGGACCCGCGTTCGGTGCCGTGAAGACAGCCGAAATCGAGAAGCGACACCGGCCACGCCGGGAATCCACCTGATGACACACTCCGTTGGAGGTCATTTTCCATGTCCGAAGCCGTGTGCCCCTACACCCTCGACCCCCAGGGAACCGACACGCACGGAGAGACGAAGCAGCTGCGGGAACAGGGGCCGATCGCCCGTGTCGAACTGCCCGACGGAGTTCTCGCCTGGTCGGTCCACGACTACGCGATCGCCAGGGAGATGATGGGGAACCAGGAACTGTTCTCCAAGAACCCGCGCCGCAACTGGCCCGACTACATCAACGGGAAGATCTCCAACGGTTGGCCGCTGATCACCTGGGCCGCCATGGACACCATGGCCACCCAGGACGGCGCCGACCACGCCCGCCTGCGGAAGCTGCTCCTGAAGGCGTTCACGCAGCGCCGTGTGGATTCCATGAAGCCCTATATCGAGGCGACGGTCACCGAACTCCTCGACAAGCTGGAGGCCAACTATTCCGGTGAGCCCATCGACCTCAAGGGCCACTTCCACATGGAACTGCCCACCCGGCTGATGTGCGACCTGTTCGGCGTGCCCGAGGACCGACGCGAGAAGGTCCTGGAGGGCGGCCACAAGAACATCGACACGCGGATCTCCGCCGAAGTCGCCGAGAACAACCTCGAACAGTGGCAGATCGCCATCTCCGAACTCGTCCAGTACAAGCGTGAGAACCCCGGTGACGACCTGACCACCGGGATGATCGCCGCCATGGACGAGGACGGGTCGCGCCTGAGCGACAGCGAGATGATCGGCACCCTGCACCTGCTGCTCGGCGCCGGTTCCGAGACCCTGGTCAACGCCCTGGCCCACGCCTCGGTGGAGCTGATGTGCAACCGCGAGCTGCTGGCCAAGGTCAAGGCGGGCGAGATCTCCTGGGAGGACGTCTTCGAGGAGACGCTCCGGGTGGAGTCCCCGGTGGCCCACCTGCCGTTCCGGTTCGCCACCGACGACGTGGAGATCGGCGGGGGGGAGAACNNGGCGGGGTGAAGATCGCCAAGGGCGACGTCATCCTCATCGACTTCGCCGGTGTCGGCCGTGACCCGGCCGTGCACGGTGAGACGGCCGACGACTTCGACGCGCTCCGCGAGGAGAAGACCCACCTGTCCTTCGGGCACGGCGTGCACTTCTGCCTCGGCTCCCGTCTGGCCAAGAGCGCGTGGATGAGCGGTATCCCCACCCTGTTCGAACGCTTCCCCGACATCGAGCTCGCGATCGAGCGCGACGAGCTGGTCGGCCAGGGCAGCTTCGTGGTCAACGGCCACGCGACCATCCCCGTCCACCCGTACGGCGCCCCCGAGCGCAAGGCCTAGGTCAGCGGCGAACACGAAGGGTCACACGATGCCAGAGGCAGTGCGCGGCGACGGCACTCCACCCGACACCGAGGACGTGAGCCCCGACGAGGCTGGCGGGGGCATCCTCGGCGACCTCGACGACGACTACGCGGACATGGGTGACCTCCCCCTGGAGCGGGTGCGGTCCGCCGACGGCACCTCGATCGCCTACACCAAGTTCGGGAGCGGCCCGCCGGTCGTGGTGGTGGGCGGCGGGCTCAACGACAGGGCCATGTTCACCCCGCTGGCGACGATCATGTCGGAGCGCTTCACGGTCTACAACTACGACCGGCGCGGGCGCGGCGACAGCGAGTGGGGCGACCCCGACACGTGGACGATCCAGCGCGAGGTCGAGGACCTGGCGGCGGTGCTGGAGGTCGTGGGCGAGCCGAGCCACGTCTTCGCGAACTGCACCGGTGGGATGGTGGCCATCGTCGCCGCGGCGAACGGGGTCCCGATGGTCCGGCTGGGCCTGTACGAACCGCCCTACTGGTCCACCGCCACCACCGAGGAGCAACTCGCCGATCTGAGGAGGTTCATCGCCGAGGGCCGGGCGGAGGAGGCGGTCACGCTCTTCGCCAGGGACGTCGTCGGCTTCGTCGACGACGAGTCGATCGTCCACTTCCGGAGCCACCCGGCCTGGAGCGCGTTCCAGACGATGATCAAGTCCACCTACTACGACGCCCTGATCAACCGGGACCACCTGGAGGTCCCCCTGGAGGAGCTCCGCAGGATCCCGGTCCCCACGCTGGTGATGCGCGGTGACGACGGCCAGAAGGTGATCCACGACGCCTGCGCCCGCATCGCGGAGGAGGTCCCGGACTCGGAGCTCCTGACGATGGAGGGCTACGACCACCTCTTCGACCAGAAGGCGGGGGCGCCGCACCTGATGGAGTTCTTCTCCCGGTGACCGCCCGTCAGGCCCGGGTGCGTTCCCCGCGGGGAACGCACCCGGGCCCCGTCACGACCGGGGTCGTGGCGGGGCCCGGGGACAGATCCGGTCAGTCCCGTGCGGTCACGGACTCATGAGGCCGATGGTGTTGCCGTCCGGGTCGGTGAAGGCGGCGATGCGCCCGTCGGGCGTGCCCGTGGGAGCCAGCGCCGTGGTCCCGCCGAGCTTCTCCGCCCGGGCCAGGGCGGTCTCCACGTCCTCCACCGGGAAGAAGGCGACGAACCCCCGGTAGGGGCTGTCGGGCCCCGCCTGGCCGATGCCCCCGGCGGGCGCCCCGCCGTCGGAGCTCACCAGGGCGTAGGTCTCGTCCAGGGAGTTGATCTGCCAGCCGAACATCTCCCGGTAGAACTCCTTGGTCCGGGCGGAGTCCGGGGTGGAGATGTCGAACCATCCCGGGGTGGCGGGCGTGGGGTTCTCGACGTTCTCGGCGGCGTCGTTGTCGGCCATGCTCGGTCTCCTGTTCCTTTCGTGGCGGGTCAGCTGAGGCGTTGGCGCAGACGGACGGTGATCTCGTCACCGAGGTCCTTGCCGAGTTTCTTGCGCAGGGCGGCCTTGACGGGAAGCATGTGGGTGCCGTCGCCCATGGGGAGCATGGTGGCCTGGAACTCCTGGTCGTCCATGGTTCCCGCCACCTTGACGGCCTTCCTCGTCCCGAAGAACTCTCCCGAGTCGGGGACGATCACGCAGGCCCAGCCGCTGTTGTCCTCCTTGATGATCTTCTGGGTGAAGGTGTTGTCGATCTCCTGCGCGGGTCGTGGTTCCGCGGGCATGTCGCCTCCCTTGTTCCGTGGATTCGTGCCGCCGTGCCGTGTCGGACCGCCCGTGGGCGGGCGGCCCGGCACAGGGTGTGTCCTATGAGCGCACGGCGGTCGTCAGTGCCGTCGATATCCGCTCCGTCTCGGCGGCCGTGACGATCAGCGGTGGCGCCAGGACGATGCTCGCCCCGGTGCGCCTGGCCAGGACGCCGGCCTCCCGCATGGCCCGGCGCACGGCCGAGGCCCGGCGGGGGTCGTCCATCTCGACGGCGACCAGCAGTCCCCGCCCCCTGACGTCGAGGACCGACGTCGCCGACCTGGCCCCCTCCAGTTCCGCGAGCAGCTGCGCGCCGCGTTCACGGGCGTTGGACACCAGCCGCCGCTCCTCCAGGACGTCCAGGACCGCGAGTCCGGCCGCGCACGCGGCGGCGTGCCCGGAGTGGGTGTGGCCGTGGACGAACCCGGCCCTGGCCTTGTTCCGGTCGAAGACGCCGAAGACGTGCTCGGTGGTGGTGACGGCCGCCAGGGACATGTATCCGGCGGTCAGGCCCTTGCCGGTCACGAGCACGTCCGGGCGGACCCCCGAGTGCTGGTGGCCGAACATCTCCCCGGTCCGGCCGAACCCCGTGGTCACCTCGTCCAGAACCAGTAGGACGCCGTGGCGGTCGCACAGCTCGCGCACCGCCCGGAGGTAGTCGTCGGGCAGCACGCGCACGCCGCGCGCCTGCACCGGTTCGATCAGCACGGCCGCGGTGCGGTCCCCGTGGGCCTCCAGGTGGGCGCGTAGCGGTGCCACGCCCTCCGGCCCGCCGTCGCCCTCCGGTCCGGGTACGGACGCGAAGCCGGGCGGCCCCACCTCATCGGAGACGGGCGACGGGGCGGGGGCGCACGCGGCGGCTCCCAGGGTCGAACCGTGGTAGGCGCCGCGCAGCGAGACGACCGTGCTCCGCTCCGGACGCCCCAGGGCGGCGTGGTAGAAGCGCACGATGCGGATCGCCGCCTCGACGCCCTCCGAACCGCTGTTGCAGAAGAAGGTGCGGGTCAGCGGTGGGTCGGCCAGCTCCGCGATGCGCCGTGCCAGTCGCACCGCCGGGGCGGTGGAGCCCTCGCCCAGGTCGTAGGTCATCAACCGGGACAGCTGCGCGCCGACCGCGTCGACCACCTCGCGGCACCCGTAGCCCAGGGTCGCGTTGAACCCCGAGGACTTGGCGTCGAGGTAGCGGCGACCGTCGGCGTCCTCGACCTCGCACCCCTGGCCGGCGACGGCCACGACGGTGTCCGGGTTGACGCGGGTCGGCGACCAGGGGTGCCACAGGTGTTCCGCGTCGAGGGCGAGCAGGGCCTCCCGGTCCGCCGCCGTCGCCGTGGACGGATCGGTCCCCAGGGCCTCGGTCACGACGAACCCTCCCGCGCGCTCGGCTCCGCGGACCCGCCGGGCCCACCCGGCTCGTCCCCGGCGGACTCGTACGCCGCCGCCCTCGCCACCATGGGGTCGCTCAGTTCGGTGTCGACCCTCTCGAACAGGGCGAGGATGACGAGCCCCCCGATGATCATGAGGACGCCCCCGACGAGGAAGGCGAGCGAGTATCCCTGGGCCGCCGCCACCGGAGCGGAGGCGCCGGCCTCGATCGCGGTCTCGGCGTGGCGGATCGCGAGGGTCACCAGGACGGCCACACCGGTCGCGCTGCCGACCTGCTGCATAGTGGTGAGCACCCCGGAGGCCAGACCGGAGTCCTGGCCGGTGACCCCGTGCAGCGCGGCGTTGAGCGAGGCCGGCATGCTGAGCCCGGCGAACAGTCCGAAGACCAGCATCCCCGGTACGACGCCCAGGAAGTAGGAGCTGTCCGGGGTGACCATGCTCGTCAGGATCAGGCCTCCCCCGGCTCCGGCGTAGCCGAGCGCGGCCACCACCTTGACGCCCAGGCGCGGGACCAGCGCGGTGCTCACCCCGAGGCCGACCGGGATGCCGACGGTCAGCGGGAGCCAGGCCAGACCGGCCATCAGCGGGGAGAGTCCCAGGATCTGCTGGTTGAACAGGCTCATCATGAACGTGTAGGAGATGAACGCCGCCATGAAGAGCAGGGAGACGAGGTTGATGGTCGACCTCGTCCGGTTGGCGAAGAAGTCGAGCGGGATGAGGGGGTTGCGCGACCTGCGCTCGACCACCACCATCAGCACCAGCAGGGCGGCGCCGACCACGAGGGGCGCCAGCACCTGGACCGAGCCCCAGGAGCGCTCGGCGGCCTGGAGGAGCCCGTAGACCACGCCGACCAGTCCCAGGGTCAGGGTCGCCGCGCCGACGAGGTCGAGGCTGTCGTCCTTGCCCCGCGTCATCCGGCTCTCCGCGACGAAGCGGGGGACCAGGAACAGGACGACGAGGGCGACGGGCAGGTTGATGAAGAAGATCCAACGCCAGGAGGCGAGGTCGGTCAGGACGCCGGAGAGGACGTAGCCGAGCGCGCCGCCGATCCCGGCGAGCCCGCCCCACAGTCCCAACGCCTTGGTGCGCTCCTTGGGGTCGGTGAACAGCAGGGCGATCAGGGCGAGGGAGGCGGGGGCGACGAGCGCCTCGGCGGTCCCCTGACCGAAGCGGCCGACGATCATCATCCACGGGGCGGTCGCGGCGCCCGACAGGGCCGAGGCGAGGCCGAAGACGACCACACCGATGAGCAGGACGCGTCGGCGGCCGAAGAAGTCGGCCATGCGGCCGCCCAGCATCAGCAGGCCGCCCGCCGCGAGGACGTATCCGTTGACGACCCAGGTCAGACCCGAGGGTGAGAAGCCGAGTCCCTCCTGAATCCTCGGGAGGGCGACGTTAACGACGGTCATGTCCAACAGGATCATGAGTTGCAGACTCGACAGGAGGGCGAGGATCCACCATCGCCGGGGGTCCGCCTGCTGTCGTGGATCGCCGTCTCTCGACGATCCCTGCTGCGGATCTGCCGTTACCACGCGATTACTCCCTTGTTCGTCGCCTGTTCCAGAAATGCCCGAAATGCGCCTTGTATTAGTCGAGCCATGGGCTCGACACACTTCTGGCCGCTCCCCCTTTTCGGATGTTCACAGCGTATACCTAGCTGTTCGACGAAGCAATCACATGTTCGAAGTCCACCGGTTTCTCATGCACGGGACGTGCGCACGCGCACCGGCACCGACTCCCACGCGCGCAGGGTGTTGTTGGGGCGGCGGCGCGGGGTACCGGCGATCCCGATCGTCTCCACCCGGTCCACCAGCGCCCGGAGCAGGCACTCCGCCTCCAGGCGCGCGAGGTTCTGGCCCACGCACTGGTGCAGGCCGAACCCGAAACCGAGGTGGCCGGACGGGTCGCGGCCCAGATCGAACGCGTCGGGATCGGTCCAACGGCGCGGGTCGCGGTTGGCGGCGCCGAGGAACAGCAGCACCTTCGAGCCGCCGGGGATCACGTGACCGCCGATCCGGACACCGCGCGTGGCCGTCCGGAAGAACGTCTGCACGGGCGAGGCCCAGCGCACGGACTCGTCGAACGCCACGCGCACCAGGTCCGGTTCGGCGCGCAGACGGTCCCACTGCACGGGATGGGTCGCGAGCGCGTACAGCAGGGAGGCGAGCGCGTGCACGGTGCTGTTGACACCGGCGGCGAAGAGCGAGCGCACCACCAGCGGCGCCTGCTCCGGAGTGATGTCGCCCCGGTCAGCGGCCGCCCAGATCCGCGCGCCGAATCCGCCCTCGGCGAGGACCTCCCGGGCGCAGTGGGCGTCCACCCACTCGGACAGTTCCCTGGCCCGGTGCGCCTGCGCCCGGACCAGGTCGTTGCGCGGGCCGAAGGCGTTGAGCAGGAAGTCGCTGAAGGGCAGCATGTTCTCCCGGCCCGCCTCGGGGATGCCGAGCGCGTCGGGGACCACCCGCAGCGGGAACGCCTCCGCCAGGCGGGAGACCGCGTCGAACTCGACGACGGCCCCCTTCGGCAGCAGGCGGTCGACCAGCTCGGCGGCCTGGTCCGTCCAGCGCGCGCGCAGACTCCGCTGGGTACGGGGACCGAGCAGGTCGGCCAGGACGCGGCGGGGCGCGTCGTGCCAGGGGGGATCCGCCTCCAACAGGACGCTGCGCGCGCGCCAGGGCCGCACGACGCGGAAGTTCGACAGGCCGACCCCGGCTCCGGACTCCAGGCCCTGCCAGTCGCGCAGGGCCTCGTACACCTGCTCGTACCTGGCCATCCCGTAGACGTCGTGGGCACTGAGGTACACCAGGGGCCCCGCCTCGCGCAGCGTCGACTCGAACGGGTGCGGGTCCTCGAGCACGTCGGGGGCGAAGGGGTCGGTCCCGAGGGTCGGCGGTGCCTCCTCGGCGCGGATCCGGGTCACGGTGGGTCTCCTCCCTGGCGGGCCGGACACTGGGCCGGCCGGGTCGGTCGTCTCAGATGTCCAGGACAAGCCGGTCGCCGAACGAGCGGGAGACGCACGGGAGCATGCGGTCCCCGGTCCGGCGCTCCTCCTCGGAGAACAGGGAGTCGCGGTGGTCCACCTCGCCGGAGACCACGGTCGCCTCGCACGTCCCGCAGGTGCCCGACTCGCACGACGTCAGCCGGTCCACGCCGACCGACCGCAGGGCGTCCACCACCGTCTGGGACGGTGCGACGGTCACCCGCCTGCCCGTGCGCGCCAGGACCAGCTCGAAGGGCGTGTCCTGTACCGCCGCCTTCGGGGCCCGGGCGGTGAAGCGCTCGGTGCGCAGGGTCGGGGCGGGCCAGGGCCCGCACGCCCGTTCCACGGCCCGGATCATTCCGGCGGGACCGCAGCAGTAGACCCGCAGGCCCGCGCGCGGTTCTCCCAGCCAGTGCCCGAGGTCGGGGCGGCCCCTCTCGTCCTCCGGGACGACGTCGACGCGGTCGCCGTGACGGGCGAGTTCGTCGAGGAAGGCCATCGACGCGCGGCGGCGCCCGCCGTACACCAGGCGCCAGTCCGCTCCGACCAGGTCCGCCTGGTGGATCATGGGCAGCAGCGGGGTGATCCCGATGCCCCCGGCGAGGAACAGGTAGTGCTCCGAGGGCACCATGGGGAAGTTGTTGCGCGGCCCGCCGACACCGACCGCGTCCCCGACTCGGAGCCGGTCGTGGACGTAGGCCGAACCGCCCCTGCCGTCGGGCTCACGCAGGACGGCGATCCGGTACCGGTAGGGGTCCCAGCGGTCCCCGCACAGGGAGTACGGGCGGACGGTGCCGTCGGGCAACACGAGGTCGATGTGCGCTCCGGGGGTCCAGTCCCTCAGCCGGGCTCGGTCCTCGTGTTCGAGGACGAGGGCGACCACCCCCTCCGCCGCCGGTTCCTTGGACACCACACGCAGGGTCAGCCCGTGTGCCGGCATGTCCCACCTCCTCGACGCTCTCGCGCGGCCGTTCGGACGGGCCCCACCCGAATGACCGGTCCGACGTCACGCTTCCACCGCGGCCGCCGGGCTGTCTTCTTCGTGGCTGCGGTATGGCCTCGGGAAACGCTCCCATCGGCCCGCCACGCACGCCACCAGCAAAGTTCACGCTGTATACTGGGTGTGGAGGTGACCTGGACGATGGCCAGAGGCGAGCGCCCCTATCACCACGGGGACCTGCGGACGGCGCTGATCGACGCCGGCCTGGAACTCGCGCGCGAGGGCGGGGCGGACGCGTTGGGGCTTCGCGTGGTCACCCGCGCCGTCGGGGTGACGCCCAACGCCGCCTACCGCCACTTCGCCGACCGTGAGACGCTCGTGCTCGCCATCGCCGAGCGGGCCCAGGACAAGCTCGCCCGGTCGATGCTCGACCACATGGACACCGACGCGACCGACGCCGACCCCGTCGACCGGGCCGTGCACAACCTCCGCGGGGTGGGGCTGGGCTACATCCGGTTCGCCCTGTCCGAGCCCGGTTGGTTCGAACTGGCCATCCTCACCGACGACTCCGCGTCGGGGCGGGAACCGGTCGAGGAGCGCGTCCCCCCGCCTTTCCGGCTGCTGCTCCAGGCCCTCGACGACATGGTCACCGCGGGCGCGCTGAAACCCGAACGGCGACCGAACGCGGAGTGGGTCTGCTGGTCCTCCGTCCACGGTTTCGCGGACCTGGCCACCCGGGGGCCGCTGCGGGGCCACGACCGCGCCACCATGGACGCGCTCGGGCACCACGTGGTCGTCCAGGTCGTCGACTCGCTCACCGCCTAGCACCCGGCGTTCGGGGGCCTTCCCTCCGGGCCGCCGCCCGGAGGGAAACGGTCACCCGGTCGGGGCCGGAGGGGCACCGCCCGCGTAGTCGACCCCACCCGCCCCGCGCGCCCGCGCCCGCAGAGCGTCGTTGAAGCGCCGCATGCGGTCCAGGACGGCCGGGTCGTCGCGCGGCGCGGTGCGCTGCACCCCGAGGAGCACGGTGAGGGGGTCGCGCACACCGGGCAGGCCCGGGGCACGCAGACGCTCGGTCGGCAGGCTCAGGACGAGGACGCTGCCGCCCGCGCCGAGGCCGTCGGCGGTCAGACCCTCCAGGGTCTCGGCGATGACCGCCCCGGCGACCGCCCCCGGCAGCAGGACGTTGTAGCGCGGATGCGGGTCCCGCTCCCAACCCCCGAGCCGACGGGCCTGCGCCACGAGCGGCGCGTACCGGTGGAGGAAGTCGCCGTGGGCCGTGGACCACGTCTCGGGGCCGCGCCGGCACCGCGACCCGTCGAGCGGGACACGACCGCCCGGAGCGCCGTCGCCGCCCCCGACCACCGCGGCGTCCAGGGTGTGGGTCCACACCCCCGCCCGGTCCAGGGTGAGCCGGCCCTCCACGTGGTCGAACCGACCGTCGAACGCGATCCTCCTCTGGTCCGCGAGGAACGCACCGAGCTCCGAGTACACGAACCGGTGGCGACGCACCGTGCTCCCGGCCCGGACCAGCCCGACCGTGGCACGCGTGATGGTGCCGTACCTTCCCTGGGTCCCGCGCACGGCGTCGAAGAGGTCGGGGGCCCGGTCGGGCGAGCAGACGACCACGCGCCCGTCCGGGGTGACGACCTCGAGCTCCGCGACGTGGTCGGCGACGTAGCCGTACCGGTGGCTC
>NZ_ANBC01000313.1 GCF_000341125.1 Nocardiopsis lucentensis DSM 44048
CGGCAGGACCGGCGGAACCAGGCCCCGCGGCAACGTGGTCCGCACCACGTCGCTCCAGCGGGCCCCGGCGTCCACCGAGACCCGGTCGGCGGCGGGGTCCCGGACGCGGGACAGCGACCTCAGGTCGACCACGATCCCGTTCTCGGCCTGGGCCTGGCCGTCGACCGAGTGCCCCGTACCGCGCGCGACGACGGGTGTCCCCGTGCTCCGCCCGAACCGGACCACCGCGGCGACGTCGGCCGCGCCGGCCGGGTACAGGACGGCGAGCGGACGGCGGCTGACCATGTTGCCGAAGTCCCGGGCCGCCGCGTCCAGATCGTCCTTTCGCGTGCTGAGCACGCCGCGCAGGCCGATGCTGGACGCGGACGGGACCCCGCCGACGGTCACGCCGGGTCCCCGACCGGCTCCGAGGGAGCGGAGCCGTCGGCCTCCGGTTCCCCGCCGTCGTCGGCTCCCGGGCGCAGGACGCCGGACAGGTGGTCGGCCAGGGCCTCCACCGACGGCTTGGCCCACAGGATGGTCGGGGGCAGGTCCGTCCCGTACCGGGCGCGCACGCGGACGCGCAGGGCGACGGTCATGACGGAGTCGACGCCCATCTCGACCAGCGGGCGCCGCGGCTCGATCTCGGAGGGGTCGAGGTTGAGCTCGGCCGCCACCTGCTCGCACACGTCGGCGAAGACGCGCTCGCGCGCCTCCTCCTCGGACAGGTCGGCGATGTGCGCGAGCCACTCGCCGGAGGAGTCCGCCGCCTCGGCCGCGACCTCCAGGTCGCGCAGCATCGGCGGCCGGAGCGCGCCCGAGGGTGCGGGGAGCGCGCGCAGCACGGCCTGGTAGCCGGACTGGAAGCGCGTGCCGAAGTCCCACGCCCGCAGGGCCTCGGCGGCCGAGACCGCCTCCAGTCCGCGTGAGTTGGCCTCCAGCATCACGGTCCCGATGTCCGAGGACAGGCCCACCCCGCGCCAGGCCGTCCACCCCAGGCTGACCGTCTCCGTGCCGCCGCCGGAGTTGCGGTGCGCCGCCAGGGCGTCGAGGAAGGAGTTGGCGGAGGCGTAGGCCGCCTGCCCGGACAGGCGGGCGAACTGGCCGCACGAGGAGAACATGACGAAGAAGTCGAGGCTCCCGGGCGGGAAGAGGCGGTGGAGCACCAGCGCTCCCCCGACCTTCGGCGCGAGCACCTCACGCAGCCCGCCGGGCTCGACGTTGTGCACCAGCGCGTCGTTGACCACGCCCGCCGCGTGCACCACACCGGTCACCGGCGGCATGTCCAAGACATCGGGATCCAGGGCCGCGGCGACGGCGGCGTGGTCGGTGATGTCGAGACCGAGGACCTTGACCGTCACGCCCAGGGCCTCCAGCGCGAGCACCCCGTCGATCCTGCGTCGGGTCTCGGGGTCGCTCACCGACGCCCACTCCGCACGGGCCGGCAGGGCCTGCCGTCCGACCAGGAGGAGCCGGCGCGCGCCCCGTTCGACCAACCATCGGGCGGTCTCCAGTCCGAGTGCGCCGAGGCCTCCGGTGACCAGCACCGTTCCCGCGGGCGAGCAGCGCAGCGGCGACCGGTCCGCGCTGCGTTCGATCCTGGACAGCCGTGCCGCGTGGGCGCCCTCCTCGGTGAGGGAGACCACGTCCTCCAAGCCGCCGGACACGTCGCGCAGCACGCCGGGGAGCCGCTTGGCGATGTTGCCGTTCAGCTCCGGAACGTCGACCACCCCGCCCCAGAGGTCGGGATGCTCCCCGGCGACGACGCGGGCCAGGCCCCACAGCGGCCCCTGGGCGAGGGACTCCTCCGCGTGCGCGGAGCGCACCCCCCTGGTCAGGCACCACACCCGCTGCGTCGCGATCGGGCGCGAGGTGTCCGCCTGGAGTCGCGCCACCCGCTGCACGGCGCGGACCAGCGTCATGACCGTCCGCTCGGTGGTCTCCTCCAAGGCCTCGTCCGCCCCGGGCGGCGGGGGAAGCACCACGACCGCTCCGGGCCTGGTGAGCGTGTCCGCCCCCAGCTCGTCCGCCCCGGCCGCGCGGACGCACGGCACCCCGGCCGCCGTGATCCCCTCCTCCAGGGGCGCGGTCAGTTCGGGGGCGCCGACCAGGACCACCTGGTCCAGGGCCTCCTGTCCCGTCTGGCCGGTCAGGGCCTCCTCCAGGGGCCGCCACACCACCTCGTACACCAGGTCCCTCGGAGTGGCCGTGGAGCCGAGGTGGTCGACGGCGGCGAAGCGGAGCCCGGCGACCTCGCAGACGATCTCACCGTGTTCGTCGGCGACGCGCACGTCGACCGTGTCGTGCGGTGAGCGCGGCGAGCGCGTGCTGTGCACGTGGATGCGGGCCGGGGGCTCGCCCCGCCAGCGGACCTCGTCGATCGAGCGCGACATCCACAGCACGGACGCGTCCCCGGGCGCCACCACCATCGCGCTGACGGTCAGGGCGCCGTCGATGACGTGCGCCCAGCTGCTCGCCCGGGTGGCGGGGGCGGGCTCCATCTCCAGGAGGGCGAACTGCTCATCGGCGTCGAACCGAAGTTCCCTCATCTCCCAGGGGAAGGCGTAGCCCTCGACACCCATCCGGCCGAACATCTGGTCGGCGCGGTCCAGGGGACCCTCCGGCAGACGGGACCGGAGGGGGTCCACGTCCATCGTCCCCCCGGGGAGCCGGGCGTCGGGCACGGAGACCGCCGTGGTGTGCGTGATCCACGCATCACCCTCGTCGTCGGCGGCCGTGTCGGCGACGCGTGTGGAGAGGGAGAGGGACCGGCCCTCCCGGACGACCTGCACCACCCGGGGCGGGTCGACGGCCAGGGGCGTGCGAAGGACGATGTCGCTGAGCGCCGAGGTCCCCTCCTCACCCGCGGCCGCCACGAAGGTGTTGATGATGGATGCCGCCGGGGTGACCTCCACCCCCACCAGGCCGTGGCTCTGGGGGTAGGGGCGGCTGTCCATGTCCAGGCGGGTCTGCCAGACGCGGCGGGTCGGCGATCCGCTGACGGTCATCCGTCCGCCGAGGAGGCTGTGGCTGAG
>NZ_ANBC01000314.1 GCF_000341125.1 Nocardiopsis lucentensis DSM 44048
GGGCACGGGCAGCGCCTCCCCGGCGCCGTGGTCCCGCGACCAGTCGATCCCGGCGCCCGCGCAGTACAGCCGCGCGAGGTTGGTCAGCAGTTCCGCCCCGTCGTCGGTGTCCCGCCGCAGGCTGCCGACGACGACGGCGTCCTCGATCCCGAGCTTGAGCACGGCCTCCCTGATCGAGTGGGCCACGACCGGGTGCGAGGAGAGCTCGAGGAACAGGCGGTGGCCGTCCTCCAGGGCGGCCGCCACCGCCTCGGAGAAGCGAACCGGACGCCGCAGGTTGGCCGCCCAGTAGGCGCCGTCCCGGGACGCGCCGGACCGCGGGTCGGCCATGGCGGTGCTGTAGAGGGGGACGGAGGCGGGCCGGGGCGCGAGCTGGCGCGCGGCCGCCTCGACCTCGGCGACCACCTCCTCGGTCTGGGCGCTGTGGAAGGCGATGTCGGAGTCCACCTCCCGGACCCAGATCCCCTCCTCCCGCCAGGCGGCGGTGACCCGTTCCACCTCGGCCGTGCCCCCGGAGACGACGGTCGACTCCGGAGCCGCGGAGATCGCGGCCTCCACGCCGACGGCGCCCTCCAGCCTCGTCCGGGCCTCCTCGAACGCCAGGCCCACCATGGCCATG
>NZ_ANBC01000315.1 GCF_000341125.1 Nocardiopsis lucentensis DSM 44048
GCCCGCGGCCACACAGGCCGCGATCTCGCCGACCGAGTGCCCGATGACCGCGCTCGGGGTGAGCCCCCGGTCGCGCCACACCTCGATGAGACCGACCTGGACGGCGAAGGTCAGCGCCTGGACGTGGGACGCGGACCACGTGCGCCCGTCCGTCAGCGCCTCGCGGGGTGTCCAGCCGAGCACCTCCCGGAACGGCTCCGCCAGTGCGTCGACGGCGCCGGCGAACACCGGCTCCCCC
>NZ_ANBC01000316.1 GCF_000341125.1 Nocardiopsis lucentensis DSM 44048
GACCCAGGTGACGCCGCCGTCGTCGGCCGAGGCCCGGTCCGACACCGCGCTCTGGCCGGCCCGTTCCTCCGCGAGGTCGCGCAGGCCCTCCACCAGCGCTTCGGGGGAGTCGGCGACGACGGCGCCGCGCTGGGCCAGGTGCGAACGGCGCAGGGCCAGCGTGTGGCCGATCGAGGCCAGGGAGGCGTCGGGGCGCTCCTCCACCCAGTCGGCGACCTTCGCGGCGAGGCCGCGCAGCCCGGCCGCCGAGGCGGCGGAGAGGGGGAAGACCGTCGCCCTCCCGGAAGCCGGACGGTCCGCGCTCCGCGCCGCCCCGGAGTCGGCGTCGACGTCCTGTTCCAGGAGGACGTGCGAGATCGTGCCGCCGACGCCGTAACTGGACACACCCGCCCTGCGCGGGCGCGTGCCCCCGGTGGACGGCCACGGCACGAGCCCGTCGACCAGCCGCAGGCCGCTCCCGTCCCAGTCGATCCCGTCGTGGGGCGCGCCGTGCAGGCTCCGGGGGATTCGGCCGTGCCGCATGGCGAGCACGGTCTTGATCACGCCGGCGACCCCCGAGCCGCCCTCGATGTGGCCGATGTTGGGCTTGACCGAGCCGATCAGGCACGGCCTGTCGTCCGGGCGGCCCGTACCGAGGACCCGGGCGAGCGCCGTGAGCTCCTCACCGTCGCCGGAGGGCGTCCCGGTCCCGTGCGCCTCCACGTAGTCGACCGTGGCGGGCGCGATGCCCGCCCGTTCGTAGACCTCGCGGAGCATGTGTTCCTGGGCGCTCCCGTTGGGGGCCATCATCCCGTCGGAGCGGCCGTCCTGGAAGACCCCGCTGCCGCGCACGACCGCCAGGACGGGGTTGCCGTCGCGCCGGGCGTCGGAGAGGCGCTTGAGCACCACCACGCCCGCCCCCTCACCGCGGCCGTAGCCGTCGGCGTCGCGGTCGAAGGCCTTGCTCCTGCCGTCCGGGGACATCGCCCCGGCGCCGTTGAGGGCGACGTTGAGCGCCGGGGTCGACATGATGTTGAGGCCGCCGACGACCGCCAGGGGGATCTCCCCCGACAGCAGGCCCCCGCGCGCCAGGTGCAGCGCGGTCAGGGAACCGGCGCAGGCGGTGTCCACGGCCATGCTCGGCCCGCGCAGGTCGAGGAAGTAGGAGACCCGGTTCGCGATGCCGTAGAACGTGGTGCCGTTGACCGCGTAGGCACCCGTGAGCGGGATGTCCTCCAGCAGCCTGCGGCCGTAGTCGTTGGAGTTCGCGGCCGCGTACACGCCCGTCTGGCCGCCGCGCAGGGACAGCGGGGGGATACCCGCGTCGGCCAGCGCCTCCCAGGTGAGTTCGAGCATGAACCTCTGTTGCGGGTCGAGGAAGTCGGCCTCCCTGGGCGAGATCCCGAAGAAGTCCGCGTCGAAGCCCTCGATGTCGTCGAGGAAGGACCCCTTCAGAACGGTTTCGCGCAGGGCGGTGGTCGCCTTCGGGTGACTCGACGCGTAGGCCTTCCACCGTTTGTCGGGCATGTCCGAGACGGTGCTGCCGCCCTCAACGAGGAAGCGCCAGAAGTCCTCCGCGGAGAGAAGGTCGGGGGCGAATCTGCACGCCATCCCGACAATGGCGACCGCCTCGTCAGCTGCTGCTGTTTGCATCGGCTCCTCGCTCCCATTCAAATCGCCGAGCGGACGGACCGCCGCGGCGGCCGTGTCGTCCCCCTCGCAGTCAGATTCGGGCACCCGGAATCGGAATGACTACTTGTCACGTGCGCTGTACGGACAGGGGCCGTCCGGAAGCGGTGATCGAGCAACGATCGAGAGGATCGTGGGATGTGGGCCCTCCTAGGCTGCCGGGGAAGCGCGCCCGGGGACCCGCCGGTGAGCGGGGGCCGGGCACCGAACCCTCAGGACACCGGGAGACGACATGCCCAACCCAGGAGTGGTTCCGCCCGTGGACGGCTTCGTGCCGTGGCCGACGGAGGCGGCGGCGGTCTACAGAGCCAGGGGGTACTGGGAGGGGCGGCCGCTCGGCTCCCGAATCGCGGAGGCCGCGCGCGCCAGGCCCGACGCCGTGTGCCTGGTCGACGGCGACGTACGCATGACCTTCCGCGAGCTGATGGCACGCGCGGACGGGGCCGCGCTGCGGATGCGCGGCCTGGGGGTCCGCGCCGCGGACCGGGTCGTCGTCCAGTTGCCGAACCGGTGGGAGCACGTCGTCATGACGGTGGCCTGCCTCCGGCTCGGCGCGCCTCCGGTCTGGGTCCTGCCCCAGTACCGGCTGCGCGAGCTCACGGAAGTGGTCGCGCACACCGGGCCGAGGATGATCGTCGTGCCGGACGCCTTCCGCGGCTTCGACCACCAGGGCGCGGCGCACGAGGCGGCCCGGGCCGTGGAGGGGGTGGAACACGTCGTGGTGGGCGGTGCCTCGGCGCCGCTCCCCGGCGGCCTGGACCTGGCCGAGCTGTGCGCGCCCGCGCCGGACCCCGAACGGGCCCGCGCGTCGATGGACCGGTCGGCGCCGGACCCGGGGTCGGTGGCGGTGCTCAAACTCTCGGGCGGGACCACCGGGCTGCCCAAGGTCGTCGCCCGCACCCACGACGACCTGTCCTACATGATCACGAGGGCGGGGAGCCTGTGCGGGTTCGGCCCGGACACGGCCTATCTCGCGGTCCTTCCGCTCGCCCACGGCTTCCCCAACACCGGACCGGGCGTCCTGGGCGCCCTGGCGGCGGGCGGCCGGGTGGTGGTCGCGCCGTCGCCGACCCCCGAGACGGTCTTCCCGCTGATCGAACGGGAACGGGTCACGGCGACCTCCGCGGTTCCGGCGATCGTCTCCCGTTGGCTGGAGTACCGGGAGTCCGGCCCCGCGGCCGACCTGGACTCGCTGCGGCTGCTCCAGGTCGGCGCCTCCCGCCTGGCCCCGGCCACGGCCCGCCGAATCCGCCCCGAGCTCGGCTGCGCGCTCCAGCAGGTGTTCGGCATGTCGGAGGGGCTGCTCTGCCTCACCCGCCTCGACGACCCGGACGACGTCGTGCACCACACCCAGGGCAGGCCCATCTGCCCCGACGACGAGACCATGGTCGTCGACCCGCGGGGGAAGCCCGTGGAGACGGGGGTTCCGGGAGCGCTGCTCACGCGGGGCCCCTACACCGTCCGGGGCTACTACCGGTCACCAGAGCTCGACGCGCGGCACTTCACCGGGGACGGGTGGTACAGGACCGGCGACATCGTGCGCCTGTGCCCGGACGGAAACCTGGTCGTCGTCGGCAGGGAGAAGGACGTCATCAACCGCGGCGGCGAGAAGGTCAGCGCGGAGGAGGTGGAGGAGCTGGCCCTGCGCGCGGCCGGCGTCCGGCGGGCGGCCGCGGTGGCCTTCCCCGACGACGAGCTCGGTGAGCGGATCTGCCTGTTCGTCGTGCCCTCCCCCGGCCACCGGGTGGTGCTGGATGACGTGCGCCGGGCGATGGCCGAGGCGGGGACCGCGTCCTTCAAACTCCCCGAACGCCTCCTCACCGTGGACTCCCTGCCGGTGACGGCACTGGGCAAGACCGACAAGAGCGCGCTGCGGTCCCGGGCCGCCGCACCGCCCGCGTGAGACCGCGCCGCCCGGGGCCGACGGTCCGTCGGCCCCGGGCGGCGGGGGAGGGCGGTGGCGGC
>NZ_ANBC01000317.1:0-1640 GCF_000341125.1 Nocardiopsis lucentensis DSM 44048
AATAGGTGCCGCCTGGGGCCTGTTCTTGGAACGGACACTCAAGGGGGTGTCGTTCGGGCGCCGACAGGGTGCTTATGGATAGGTCTGCGCCGCAGGCGTCCGTTGAGGGTGGTGGAGGGTGACGGGCGGGCGAGGCAAGCCGCGTAGCGAGGAACGAGCGATAGGCGCGGCCGAGGATGAAGAATCCCTGTCGTTCGGGCGGCCGAACACGGGCCGAAGCGCGGCGGCAGGCCCAAAAGCACTGCCTAGGCGAACTGGCCGGGGCGGCGCCCCGGACCGGCCGGGCCGCGGTAGGCCTGGGCGATGTCGAGCCAGCGGTCGGCGTCGGGCCCCTCCGCCGTCACGGAGAGGTCGTCGCGGTGGCGTCGGCGCGTGACCAACAGGCAAAAGTCGGCGGCGTCGCCCGTGATCCGCTGCTCGGCCTCGGCCGGGCCGAAGTTCCACTTGGCGCCGGAGGGCGAGGTCAGTTCGAACCGGAACTCGGTGTCCGGCGGAGTGAGCCCTCGGGACTGATAGCCGAACTCCCAGGTCAGAACGGCGAACCCCACGATGTTGCCGATCCGGTCGGTGCGCTCGGGGGTGACACCCAGCGCATCGGCGATGTCCTGGCCGTGGGCGTAGAGCTCCATCATGCCCGCGCAGGCGAGGACGCCCGGCGGGATCGGACGCACGAGCCAGGGCACCGGCTGGTCGGCCGGGGNTCCTTCCGCCAGCGGGCGAGCAGGCGCTCGGGGTCGTCGAGCGGATAGGTCTTCAGGACGGCGTTGACCGCTCCGTCGAAGTCCCGGCTCGCCTCGGCCGTCATCGCCGCGAACGCCTCGGCGTCGGAGGCCGCGGTCCCGGCGAGCGCGAAGACGAAGCTCAGGTGGGCGACCTGGTGGGCCACGGTCCACCCCACCGCCGGGGTCTCCCGTGCCCAGCCGTCGGGCCCCAGGTCGGCCACGAGGTCGTCGATCCGGGCCGCCTCCGCGGTCAGGTCGTCGATCACGGCGGGCAGTTCCGTGATGACGTTGGGCAGGTTGTTCACGTCTGTCTCCCTTGGTTCGGTGCGGTGCGGGGTACGGATGCGAGGTCGCGGGCGGTGGCGTGGCGGGCTGCGGTCATCGCCGCCCAGGAGACGGCCCTGACCAGGTCGGCGTCGTCGGCCCCGGCTCGTCGGCACTCGGCCACGGTGTCGTCGCCGACCTGGAACGAGGCGCGTGCGGTGAGCAGGGCCAGACGCCCCAGGGGCCGGTGCGCCTCGGGCAGCGCGGCGAGGGGCTCCGTCGACCAGGCGCGGCTGACCCCGGCGGGCTCGGCCCCGTGTTCGCCGATGTGGCGGGTGGTCAGGGCGCGTACGGTGTCCGGGAGCGTGCGGGCCCCGGCCACGTCGACCACGGCGCAGACCCCGGTCAGGACGCGCAGGATCCGGGGGTTCCCACAGGCCCAGCGCAGGTCGTCGGGGGCGGGGGCGAGGCGTGCGCGCTCGGGCAGCAGTTCCAACGCGGTGTCGGGGGCGAGGCGCGGCCCGTGCCCGGCGGCGATCACCGCTCCGGTGGCGCGGCGCAGCGGCCCCCGCACGGGCCCGGGCGCGAGGTCGGGCAGGGGCGAGTCCGGTAGGAAGACGTTGACCATGCGGTTGATGTAGTGGAAGGGCAGCC
>NZ_ANBC01000317.1:1646-6324 GCF_000341125.1 Nocardiopsis lucentensis DSM 44048
GCCCGACCGCGCCCAGTTCGGCGCGCTCGGCGGGCGGGGCCGACCCGGGCGGTCTCGGGGACGGCCCGGCTGGTTCCGTGTCCCCTCCGAGCGAACCGAGGGTGGCGCCGTGCACCTCCACGCAGTAGGGGCAGGCGTTGCGGCGCGACACGTCGGTGGCGAGGGCCTCCCGTTCGGCACGCTCGGTGCGCCCCGGGACGAGGAGGGACTCACGCAGCGCCGTCCAGGTCGCCGCGGCGCACTCGGGCGCGGGCGAGAGCATGGCCACGGGCGGGGCGAGCACCCCGAAGTCGCGTTCCACCCGCCCGTAGAGGTCGGCGACCTCACCGCACGCGCGGCCCGGCGGATCCGGACGGATGTGGCGCACCTCGTTCAGCGACCGGCGCACGGCCGCCCTCAGGATCGTACGGAGCACGGTCCTTCCTCCCCTCTCGGATCGTCGGCGGTCGGGTGTGCACGGCGGACGCGCCCTAAGCGGACGGACGACCGGCCAGGTGAAGGACGTCCCCGCTCCCCGACGTGGCGCCGTCGGGGGCGGGAGCGCCGTAGGTGACGTCGACCCCGCGTGCTCGGACGGCCTCGACGATGCCCGGAACGGAGCGCTCGGCGAGGGCCGCGATGGTCATCGCGGGGTTGACGGTGAGGGCTCCCGGCACGGAGGAGCCGTCGGTGACGAAGATCCCGGGGTGGCCCCGCAGTTCGTGGCGGTCGTCCAGGGCCGAGGTGTGCGGGTCGTCGCCGATGCGGCACGAGGCGAGCGGGTGCACGGTGTAGGCCCCCACCAGGTCGTTGGTCCACGGCGCGACGCTGGCGATCCCGTCCTTCTCCAGGATCTCCTTGACCTCGGCGTCCGAGGCGTCCCAGCCGCGCTGGGTGTTGAGGGTGGGCCGGTAGGTGAGCGGGCCGCGGCCCAGCATCTGCTGGGACAGGCGCACGGCGTTGCCCGTGGGGGGCGGTGTGCCGAAGACACCCTCGTTGTCGTCCTCGCTCATGGTGAAGACGATCAGCCACGACTTCCAGCGGCGCAGCATCTCCTTCTTGTCCGCGCCGAACCACGACGGCGTCGGGGCTCCGGGGACCTGGGCGAGGATGGTGCCCAGGGCCGGGGGGAAGTAGAGCTGTTCGAGCGAGTACCGGGAGTACTCCGGCAGCGACGCGTCCAGCCGGTCCCAGTTGGCCACGCACGGGCCCTTGCCGATCTGGAACGCCTCGTAGGCGCGTTCGTCGTCGCGGGCCAGGCCCAGGACGTCGCGGACCCGGTCCTCGTTGACGACGGCGGTGTTGAGGCGTTCCCCGTTGCCGGAGAAGTACCGTCCCACCGCGTGCGGCATGGCGCCCAGGCGCTCCTCGGAGCGTTTGAGGATGACGGGGGTGGCCCCGGCTCCGGCCGCGAGGACCACGATCTTGGCGTCGATGGCGCCCGAGCCGTCGACGATCCTGTAGTCGCTGTCGTCGATGACGTTGTAGTGCACCCGGTACCCGCCGTCGTCGAGGCGGTCGATCCGCTGTACCTCGTGCAGGGGCCGGATCCGCGCCCCGTGGGCGAGGGCGGCGGGCAGGTAGTTGAACATCAGGGACTTCTTGGCCTCGAACCGGCAGCCCGCCATCATCCAGTTGCAGTTGACGCAGGCGTCCTTGTCGATGGCGACGGGCACCGGGTTGGCCGTGCGACCGGAGTGGTCGCAGGCCGCGCCCCAGAGTCCGCCCGCGTAGCTGACGTCGGACCAGTCCTGGGTCCGCACGCCCAGCGCCTCGGCGACCCGGTCGTACCAGGGGTCGAGGGCGTCGCGGGTGATCGAGGCGGGCCACATGCGGCGCCCGACGGAGCCCCGGCGTTCGAAGACGAACCGCGGTGCCCGGGGCAGCGCGGCGAAGTACACCATGCTCCCCCCGCCCACGCAGTTGCCGCCGAGCACGCTCATCCCGTCCCCGACGGTGAAGTCGAAGGCGCGTGTGTAGGAGGAGCCGAGGAGGAAGTCGTGCTGGAGTTCCTCGGTCGCCAGCCAGGGGCCGCGTTCGAGGACGGTGACCCGCGCTCCCCCCGCCGCGAGGTGGTAGGCGGTGATGGCGCCGCCGAAGCCGCTGCCGACGACGAGGACGTCGGTCTTCTCCGTGGTGGTCATGCGGGGCTCCCCGAGGGCGTGGTGTCCGGGTGGAGGCGGGCCAGGGGCCTGCCGTAGGAGTACTCCTTGAACCGCAGCAGTCCGTCCGCGTCCGGAGCGGCGAAACCCATGGCCGTCAGTCCGGGGTGCCCGGCCGCGATGGCGTCGGGGGTGCTGGTGTGGGCGGCGCTGTCGTAGGCCATGTTGCAAAAGAGGGCGAGCATCACCCAGAACTCCTTCTCCGGGTGGCCGGGCGAGGTGAGCGCGCGGACGAGGGCGGTGCGGTGCTCGAAGGGGAGCCGGACGAAGGGGGGCTGGCCGTCGCCGCCCGGGTCCAGTCCGTGCTCGCGCGCGTGGCGCTCGGCGTGCTCGTTGAGGAGGTCGACGAGGTCGGCCAGCCCGGCGGTCAGCCCCGTGGCCGGGGTCCGCAGCAGCTCCAGCGCACCCGCCTCGACCGCTCCGGCGTCGTGCGAGCGCCCCGCGACGGTCACGTCGTCCGGACCGCGTCTCGCGCCGGGCAGGATGGTGTCGGCGAACGCCTCCAGCGTCCGTGTCTCGACGCTGTCCGCGTCGGGGGTGCCCGTCATGGTCATCTCCTGTCGTCGTGGGTGGGCCGGGCGCGCCGTGGGCCGGCGTCCTAGAGCGTGTGGACGTTCATCGGCAGGCCGCCGCGCACACGCAGCGAGAGCATGGCCTCGGGGACCACCCGGCGGCCCCGTGGAAGGGTGAGTCGCAGGTCGCGCGCGATGACCGCGAGCACGAAGACGGCCTCCAGCATCCCGAGGTTGCTGCCCACGCAGACTCTCGGTCCGGCCCCGAAGGGGATGTAGGAGTAGCGGTGACGCTCGTCGCGGCGGCCGGGGGCGAACCGTTCGGGGTCGAAGCGGTCGGGGTCCGGCCACGCGTCGGGGCGCCGGTGCAGGGTGTAGGGGCAGATCAGGACGTCGGACCCGGCGGGAACGTGGTATCCGCCCACCTCGTCGTCGTCCAGCGCCACGCGCGGCAGGACCCACACCGCGGGGTACAGCCGCATGGTCTCCTGGACCACCATCGAGGTGTAGGTCAGCTTGGGCAGGTCCTCGTGGGTCGGCGCCCGGTCGCCGAGTACGCTCCTGGCCTCGTCCCTGAGCCGTTCGGCGGTCCCCGGGTTGCGGTCCACGAGGTAGAGCGCCCAGCTCAGCGTGCTGGCCGTGGTCTCGTGACCGGCCAGGAGGAGGGTGACCAGCTCGTCGCGCACCCGCTGGGAACGCACCCGCGGGTCCGGCTCCACGGAGGCGTCGGCCAACACCCGCGAGAGCGCGTCGTCGGCGTCGTCCGCGGCGGTGCGTCCCTCGACGAGCCGGTCGACGATCCGCGCGAGTTCCGCCCGGGCCCCGCGGAACCTGGTCTGCGTGCGCGTCGGCAGCCACACCGGCAGCGCGTTCATCGTGATCATGTCGAGCATGGCCTGGTCCTGGACCGCCGCGAACGCCGAGCCGATGGTGTCGAAGGCGTGCAGGTCGGTGTCCAGGAGGGTTCGGCCCAGGACGCCCAGGGTCAGGGCGGTCGTCTCCTCCACCATGTCCACGGGCCCGCGCCCGGCCCTGGCCCGCAACCGGTCCGCCAGCGCGACGGCCTCCTTGGCCACGGCGTCGGCCCGGCCGGAGATCCTGCGCTGCTGGAACACCGGACGGATGGTCCTGCGCTGGGCGCGCCACCGCTCGCCCTCGCTGGTCAGCAGCCCGTCGCCGAGGGCCCGTCTGGCGTGGCTCTGCCCGATGCCCTTGCGGTAGTTGTCCCAGTTCTCGGCCAACACGTGTTTGGCGTGGTCGGGGTGGTTGAACAGGTAGAGGGTCTTGGGACCGGCCGCCATGCGCACGGCGTCCCCGTGTCGTTCGACCGCGGTGGACATCATGGCCAGCCGGTCGGTGAGCAGGTCCCGCAGCATGCCGGGCGCCGCCCGGAGCGGGGTGCGCGGGGGGTGGCGCCGGTCCGTCCCGGTCACGAGTACGCACCCCCGCCCTCGCGGAGCGCGAACTCGTCGGCCAGCCGGGCGCGCCACACCTCGTACCACGGACGGCCGGGGTCCTCGGCCCCCGACGGTTCGGGGCGCAGGTCGCGGGAGGCGCGGGCCGCCGTCTCGGCGTCCGTGCCGCACAGCACCCCGGTGGCGGTCTCCGTGTGGGGGACGAGGAGCCCCGCGCGGATCCTGGCCTCGGCGGCGAAGGCGCTCCCCTGGGCGAGGTGCCGCCCGTGGCGCCCCGCGTGGTCGCGGAGCCGGTGCAGCTCGTCGGTGTCGGCACCGCCCGCGTAGGTGGCGGCCAGCCCCACCCCGGAGTAGAGGTCGGCACGGCGTCCCTCGGGGAAGGACTCGACCAGGGCCGCGACCCGGTCGGGGTCCGTGCCCCCGACGAACCACAGTGCCCGACCCACCCCCTGGTCAGCGGCCCGGAGGGCGTAGGGGCCGTCCCCGGTGTATCGCGCCGCGCGCCCGTCCCGCACGCGGCGGTGGACGTGTGTGCCGGTGTGGAAGTAGGCCTGGTGGAAGCCGTAGCCGTCGTGGACCAGCCACCGGAGCAGGGGGGCGAGGTGTCCGG
>NZ_ANBC01000318.1 GCF_000341125.1 Nocardiopsis lucentensis DSM 44048
TAGACGTGGGGTGCGCCCGGCCCCTCCAGGAAACGCCGCGTCCGCCCGCTCCCCAGCGACATCGCGTCCACCAGGGCGAGCCCCATCGCGGCGCCCTCGTAGGCGAATCCCTTGTAACGGGTCGGGAGCGAGGCGAGGCGTTCGTCAGTGCGTTCCGCCGACCCCGTCTCCAAAGCGTCGCCGAGGCCGGTCAGAAACGATTTTCCCACCGTTTCCAGAACGTCACGGCCAGCGGGACCCTTGTCGTGGAAACCACGCTTCTCCAACGTGGTCTCGGTCGTTTTCGGAGTGATGATCCTGCGCCTGAGCACACCGATCACACTGGCCATTTCGTCCTCCCGCCACGTGCGACGGACACGGTCGATTTCGTTTTCCATGCTGCCGATACCGCCCGGCGCGGGGCTACTTCGCGATTGCTGCTCCCCGGAGGTACGTCAGTTGAAATGTTCGCGAATTCCGGATCGCCACACCTCGTAGGCGGGCACACCGCCGCGCTCCCCCGGCTCCACCGCGTGGTCGTCGGCCAGCGCGGCCGCCGCGGCCGTACCCAGACCGGTGAGCGCACGGACCACGGACTCGGTGTGGTCGGGCACGCATCCCGAGTACACCCGCGCCTTCGCCGCGAACACCGCCCCCTGAGCGAGGTGGGGCGCGTCCGGCCCGGCCGCGCGGAGCAGATCGGTCAGCGGACCGGACTCGGCGCCGCCCGCGAAGGCGGCGGCGAGTCCCACCCCGCTCCACAGGTCGGGCCGGCGGCGTTCCGGAAAGGCCCGCACGGCGTCGGCGACCGCCGCGCACCGCGCGCCGTGGATGAACCACAGCGCCCGCCCGACCCCCTGGTCGAAGGCCCGGGGGAAGTAGTCGGGTGCGCCGAGCCACGGATACGTGTGGGGCGTATCCTGGCGGTCCACCCAGCGCCGCGTGTCGAAGTAGGCGAGGTCGAACCCGTAACCGTCCACGGCCAACCAGCTCATGGTGGGGTGGTAGGGGTTGTCCGTCAGTTCGGGTAGGACGCTTCGCCACAGGCGCCGGGGCAACCGGGCCATGGCGAACCCGATCCCGATGTAGGCGAGGAAGGTGTGCGGTCTGGCCGGGCCGTCCATGAGGTCGCGGGTGCGGTCGGATCCGCCGACGGGGAGGGCGTCGCGCACGGTGAAGGCCATGGTCGTCCCCTCGTAGGCGAACCCGCGCAGCGCGGCGTCCACCGTCTCGAGGCGATGTTCGGCCTCCTCCAGGTGTCGTGTCTCCATCCCCCACTCGAAACCGCAGACCACGGCTTCGGGAATCCGCTCCAGGCTCCGTGCCGCGGGCGAGTCGCGACCGGGAAAGCCCCGATGCGCGAATCCGACGTCGGCCAGGGGAGGTGCGAGCAGCGCACGCGCCACCGCGCGCGGGATCCGGCCGGCCACGGCTCAGGCCACCGTCGGCTGCAGGCAGAGGTCGCCGTCCCGCCGGGGGTCGGCGCCGACCGCCGAGACGTCGGCGAGCGTCACGGCCATGGGGGTGACCGTCTCCTCGGCCGGCCGCGCCGACAGGGACACGTAGGTGTTGAGCCCGGAGGAGATCGTGACGTGCCTGCGGGTGTTGGCCGTCAGGACCCGACCGGTCGCCGCGCCCGCCCCATGGGGCATGGCCACGGCGATGACGCGGTAGGAGCCGTTCGGCACACCGGTCACCTCGAACTCGGTCCGCCCGTGGGCGGTGAAGGCCTCGAAGGCCACCGGCGCCCGCTGGGGGGCCGCGTCGCGGAACACCCCCACCACGGCGTTCGCACCGCACACCTCCGAGGGGATCTCCAGGGTGCCGCGCAGGGTGTTGGTCGCCTCCTGTGTCCGGGAGCGGCCGCGATTGGCCTCGATCATGTCCCCGAGGTCGGGCATACGGGCGAAGTCGTGGGAGGCGGCGACCGTCAGCCTGGCGACTGCGGGGGACCGGTACTGGGTCGGAGACATACCGACCGCACGAGTGAACCTGCTGGTGAAGGTGCCGACACTGTTGTATCCGACGCTGCACACGATGTCGGAGACGGTCAGGTCCGTGGTCAGCAGCATCCGCTTGGCGGCGAACAGTCGCACCGCCGTCAGATAACGGCCGGGGGTGAGACCGACGGCACGCGAGAAGATCCTGGAGAAGTGGTAGGGGCTGACGAACACCTCAGCCGCGACCTCGTTGAGGGTAATGGGCTCGTAATAGCGGCTACGAATGAATGCGACAGCTTGACGAACAGAACTCTCCACTGCTATCTCCCAACTCGAGGTCAGCCTTCGGACATCGGCAACCGGAAGCCCTCACAGCATGGCGGGACAAGCCAGGGCGCACGGTGGTATCAGAAATCAATACTCAGCACCACCGAACCCGAAAACCGACTTCCGGAAAAGGCGAACAGGGAGTGACGACGAACGCACGAAAACCTCATTCGCCCCAAGGGTCCGGGAAGTCACGGGCCGGACCCCTCCAGGAATCAGGCGAACACGCCATCGTTTCCACATCGCCACCACACCCTCACCCTTCGAAACAGGCACCGACCCATCGTCACACCATGACCGCCACACCTCATCTCCAAAATTGCGACGCACACACTGAAACCACACAAAAGTATCCCCGACCAGGACACAGCGCGAGAGAAAGAATCCGACACACAAAGTCACGCCCCATCCACGATCCGTGAGACGCGCAGGATAGCGATACACTCTCCCGGAAATGACATAAGCCATCCCGGCAAACCTCGCCTAACATGGGGCAAGGAAGATTAGACCACCAGGAAAACGGGAAAGATCAACCTTCCTCATCGAGGTTTGACTATTGGTTTCTCAGTCAGATATAACCGAGAGCAAGAAAGGTGGCCGCCGGGTCCACCCGCGGCCCGGAGCGGTCGTCCCACACCGGGATGACCGGCTCTCCGGCGCCCGTCGCGCCTGATCCGGCACGGCGACGCGCTCCAGAGGCGGATCGAGGAAAGCTGATCACGAGTAGATGGAGCCCTCCCGAAAGTCCGATATTGATTCCATGAGCCCACGTAAAGCAGACCCGCGGCTACGTACCTCCCTGATCGACACGGCCGCCCGACTCCTCTCCTCGGAGGGTCCCCAGGCCCTGTCCACCCGCAGGATCGCCCGCGAGTCCGGCAGCTCCACCATGACCGTCTACACCCACTTCTCGGGCATCGGCGGACTGGTGCACGCGATGGTTCGCGAGGGCTTCGCCCGCCTGGAGGAGAGCCTCTCCAGCGTCCACGCCACCGACGACCCCGTCCGCGACCTGGCCCTCATGGGCCGGTCCTTCCTCGACAACGCGTCCAGGAACCAGCACCTCTACCCGGTCATGTTCGGCGGCTGCTCGATCGCCGGCTTCAGCCTCTCGGAGGAGGACCGCCAGCACGGCCGGTACACACTCCGTCACGTGACCTCGTGCGTGGACCGCTGTATCGGATCCGGACGGTTCGACCCCGCCGACCCGGAGCTGGTCGCGCACCGGCTCTGGATCGCGATGCACGGACTCACCGCCCTGCACCTCGGCTCCTACCTCATCCCGCCCTACGACGCCGACCGCTGTTTCGAGGACCAACTCGTCTCCCTGATGGTGGGATGCGGTGACGGCCCGGAGGCCGCGCGGACGTCGGTCACCGCGTCCTCCGGGTTCCTTCCGTCCCTGTCCGACACATAGGGCGTGTCCCGCCGGCACGTCCTAGAGCGGCACGTTGCCGTGTTTGCGCCTGGGCTGCTCCCTCCTCTTGTCCCGCAGCACGGCGAGCCCCCGCAGCACCGCCACCCGGGTGTCGGCGGGGTCGATCACGTCGTCGACGAAACCCTCCTCCGGGGCCCGGTAGGGGTGCATCAGGCGCTCCCTGTAGTCGGCGACCAGCTCCGTCCGAAGCGCGTCCGGGTCGACCGCCGCCCGCAGTTCCCTGCGGTGGACCACGTTCACCGCGCCCTCGGCCCCCATCACCGCGATCTCGTTGCCGGGCCAGGCCAGCGACAGGTCCGTACCGATGGACCGCGAGTCCATCACGATGTAGGCGCCCCCGTAGGCCTTGCGCACGATCACCTGGACACGCGGCACCGTCGCCTCGCAGTAGGCGTAGAGCAGCTTCGCCCCGTGCCTGATCACCCCCGCGTGCTCCTGGTCGGTTCCCGGGAGGAAGCCGGGGACGTCCACCAGCGTCACGAGGGGGATGTTGAAGGCGTCGCAGAAGCGGACGAAGCGCGCGGCCTTCTGCGCGGCGTCGCTGTCGAGGACCCCCGCCAGGACCATCGGCTGGGTGGCGNNNCGACCACGGCTCCGTCCATCCGCGCCAGGGCGCACAGCAC
This sequence comes from Nocardiopsis lucentensis DSM 44048, assembly GCF_000341125.1. Classification (GTDB taxonomy): domain Bacteria; phylum Actinomycetota; class Actinomycetes; order Streptosporangiales; family Streptosporangiaceae; genus Nocardiopsis; species Nocardiopsis lucentensis. The sequence continues at coordinate 4,308 of NZ_ANBC01000318.1, forward strand.
GTTGGGCGCCCACCCCTCGTGGATCTCGAAGAAGTCGCCGTCGTCCACGAGCTCGGCGACGACCTCGCGCATGTCGTAGGGACGGTTCGGCTCGGCCGGGACGATCTCGGCCAGGCGGGGCCGCCGGTCCTCCTCCGGGTCCCCCGGCCCGGGTTCGTCGGGCGGGGAGGAGAGGTTGTTGTCGGGCAGGAGGGAGACGAGGTGGCGCACGTCCTCCAAACACTCCTCCTCGTCGTCGTGGACGACGGCCGCCACACCGGTGCGCAGCCCGTGGACGTCGGCGCCGCCCAGCTCCTCGGGCCCCACCCGCTCGCCGCTCACCGCGGCGATCACGTCCGGTCCGGTCAGGAACATCCTGGCCGTGCCGCGGACCATGAAGGTGAAGTCCGCCAGGGCGGGCGAGTAGGCCGCCCCGCCCGCGCAGGGGCCGAGGATCACGCTGATCTGGGGGATGATCCCCGAGGCCGCCACGTGCCTTCGGAAGATCCCCCCGTATCCGTCCAGCGAGGCCACTCCCTCCTGGATGCGGGCCCCGCCGCTGTCGTTGAGTCCGATGAGCGGCGCTCCGTTGTCCAGGGCCAGGTCCATCACCCGGTGGATCTTCCTGGCGTGCTCCGCGCCCAGGGATCCGCCCAGGATCGTGAAGTCCTGGGCATAGACGAACACACGCCGTCCGTCGATGGTCCCCGAACCCGTGACGACGCCGTCGGTGCGCGGCCGTCTGCCCTCCGTGGCGGATCCCTCGTCGCGACGACGGCGGAACACCCCCAGCTCCACGAAGGACCCCTCGTCCAGGAGCAGGTCCAACCGCTCCCGCGCCGTGTGTTTGCCCAGGGCGTGCTGGCGTTCGACCCCGGTCGGGTCACCCGCCTCCGTCAGCCCGCGCAGGGCGTCGCGTTCGGCGCGCAACTCCGCCATGGTCCGCGCCGGGGGCGGCCCCGGCCGCACGGGCCGGGGCACACTCACGGGTCTGAGGTCGGCCTCGGAGGTACTCATCGCGATCCCACCCGACCGCTCACGCCACCGGTCCGCGGCTCCCGCCCC
>NZ_ANBC01000319.1:0-5635 GCF_000341125.1 Nocardiopsis lucentensis DSM 44048
GTCGGTCCCCACTGCGGTGTGCAGGACGCGGCCGACGAACACCGAGTGGTCGCCCGCCTCGACCTCCTCCGCCACCTCGCACTCCATCCATCCCAGGGCGTCGGCGATCAGGGGCGCCCTCGTGCTCGGTCCGGGGAACCACTCCACGGAGGCGAACTGCTCCAGGCCCTCCGGCCGGGTGCGGCTCGCGAAGTACCGGGCCGTGTCCTCCTGCTCGGCGCACAGCACCGACACCGCGAAGTGCCCCTGTGAGACGACCGACTTGTGCAGCCGCGCGGTTCCCGAGACACAGCACAGGACCAGCGGAGGGTCGAGGGAGACCGAGCAGAAGGCGTTGGCCGTCATGCCGTGGGGGGTGTCCCCGCCGACCGTGATCACCGTGACCCCGGTCGCGAACGTGGACATCACCCGGCGCAGGTCCACCATGTCAGGCCACCGCCCCTCTCTCGGGCGCCCGGCCGACCGCCGCTCCGGCCCCGGCCGAGGCGTACGGCGCGAGGGCCGCGCGCAGCTCCTCGGGGACGCGGGTGGGAACGGTGGCCGTGTTCGGCCCCCTCATACAGGCGATCCGCTGGGATCCGCGGGCCACCAGCGTCTCCCCCTCCGGGTCCAACCGCACGTAGTCGAAGGAGAAGCCCACCTGGGTCTGGGTCAGCTCCCCCAGCCTCATCCGGACGGACAGCTCGTCGAAGGCGGTGATCTCCGCGAAGAACTCGCAGTCCACCCGCAGCGTGAACAGCTTCAGGTCGTCGCGCAGATCGGCCAGGACTCCGGGGGCCCGCTCCTTGAGGAACATCTCCCGGCAGCGCCCCTGCCACCGCAGGTAGTTGACGTAGTAGACGTTGCCCACCAGGTTGGTCTCCTCGAAACCGACGGTGTGGCGGATCTCGTAGTAGTCGGACATCAGCTCTCCTCTCCGGCCAGGACGGCGAAGACCACCGGGTCGGGTTCGCCGTTGAGGGTGGTCGCCCAGGTGGCGACGCGCAGGCCGCCGGACGCCAGGACCACCCATCCGTGTTCCAGGACCGCCTCCAACGTCAGCGCCCGTCCGGTGTCGTCGGTCTTGCGCAGGCACTCCAGAGCGCCCCACACCCGGGTCGCCGAGACGTGGACCGACTCGTCCGCCTCCTTGGCGACCAGGTCCCGCACCGACGCGGAGTCCCGGCCGAGCAGCCCGTCCCACTCCCGGTCGGAGCGTTCGGCGACGGTCTCCACGTCGCAGGCCAGGCGCCCCTGGCCCACGACGGCCAGGGTGACCCCGGCACCGTGGGAGGAGGAGACCCGCGCTCCGGGGATCTCCGGTCGGCCGTCCGGCCTGCGGCGCACCCTCACCGGCCGGTTCAGCGCGCGGCCGACCGCCAGTTCGGTCCTGCCCCCGCGCACCTCGCTCCCCCCGCCGGGACGGAGTTCGGGATCGGGATCGACGACCACGGCCCTGGTGCCGCCGAGCACCCCTTCCAGCTCCCTCTCCAGGTGGGACCCGAGCAGGGAGGGCACCCACGGACCGGGGCCTCCGCTCCTGCGCACGGCGCGCAGCCGCAGGCCCTCCCAGCGTTCGACCACACGTCCGGAGGGGTCGCGCACGTCCACGTCGTAGACGTAGGAATCCCCCTCCTGGAACCGTTCGCGGGCCTCCAACAGAACGTGTTCGGACTCCTGGTCCTCCGGCCGCGCCAGGAGGATCCGGTCCACGCCCTCGGGCAGGAGGGTGCCGTCGGGCACGCACGCCTGGAGGACGTGCATGGCGGCGTCGCGCACACCCGGGTCGGCCAGGAGCCGCTCCTGGGGCAGGAACGAACCGAACCAGTCGCCCTGCGTGGCCGTGGACAGTTCCGCGACCACGTGCCGGGCGCTCACCCTGCGGTAGGAGAGCAGCCGCTGGAACCTCTTGCCCTGGAAGAGCACGTCCCCGTACATCTCGGCGGGGTCGATCGGGACCGCGGGCAGCGGGGCCGCCGTCTCCCCCGTCCGCGCCTCACCGTCTCCCGGTTCCGGGCGCGGCCAGCGCAGGAGCGCGCGGAAGTGGTCGGCGTCGTAGCCGGTCTCCTCACTGCGGATGACGACCTCCACCGTGTGGGCGTCGCGCACCAGGGCGGCCACCCTCAGCGTGGTCCTGCCCCCGGGGCGGACGGCCACCGGCCGCAGGAACCGCGCCCCCTCCATCACGGGCGGGCCCTCGTGCCCGCTGACGGCGGTGGCCACCTGGGTCATCGCCTCCATGCCGATCACGGCGGGGAAGAGCATGTCACCGTCGAGCAGGTGGTCGTCCAGATAGGGGTCGTCGGTCGAGGACAGTTCGGCCTCGGTGACCAGTTCGACTCCCGGGTAGTGCACCAGGACCCGGTCCACGAAGCGGCCGAGGGGCAGTTCGCGCTCCTCCGTTGCCAGCGTCGGCAACCCGCCGGTACGACCACTGACGACCAGGACGGGACCCGCGGAGGGGTCGGCCAGCACCCGGTGGAGGACGGAGATCCCCTCCTCCGCGGACACGGGCGTGATGCCGTCCCGCATCAGGGCCTCGACCACGCCGAGGCGCTCGCCCATCCCCGCTCCGGACCACACCGACCACTCCAGCGCCAGCACCCGCGTGTGCGGGTGCGCCCGCCCGTACTCGACCGTCATCTCGGTGAGCCAGTCGTTGGCGGTGGAGTAGTGCGCCTCACCGCGCAGTCCGGCCCGGCCGATGATGCTGCCGAACGTGACGAGCAGCCGCAGGCGCTCCGGGTCGAGGGCGTCGAGGACGGCCGCGAGGCCGTCGACCTTGGGCGCGAGCGTGCGCAGGAAGGCCGGTTCGGTGAGGCCGCCCACGGCGGTGGGCTCGTTGCGCCCGGCCCCGTGCAGCACCGCGGTCACGGTCCCCAGCTCCTCCTGGAGGGACCGCACCGCGCTCTGGACCTCCTCCTGCCGGGTGACGTCGGCCCGGGCGTAGCGGTGTCGGACACCGGCCGCCGCCATGCGCTCCAGGTTCGCGGACAGTTCGGCGTCCTCGTCCGGGGCCGCGCGCCCCAGGAGGGCGAGTCGGACCCCGTACTCGGTGGCCAGGGAGAGGGCGCACTCGGCGGTGATGCCCTTGCCCCCTCCGGTGACCAGCAGCACGTCGTCCGGGCCGAGCGGGGCGGAGCCCTCCTCCCCGGAGGCCTGCGCGGGGAGCGTGGCGCGCAGGACCGGAACGGTGCGCCGGCCCTCGGCGTCGTGGCGGGACTCCGCGTACGCCGAGGCGGGGGTGGCGGCGGTCTCGGCGACCACCCGGCGTACCGCCTCCTCGCGCGCCTCCGGGGAGTCGGGGGCGGGGTCGTGGAGGGTGACCACGGTGGTGGTCACCCCCGGCAGCTCCTGGTGCAGCGTCCTGGCCACCCCCGACGCGCCGCGTCGGCCCTGGACGACGACGAACCGCGTCCGCTCGCCGGCCGCCAGCACCGCACGGGCGGCGTCGAGGAACGTCCCGGCGAGGTGGGCTCCGCCGTCGGGGGGCAGGCACAGCAGGACACCGCCGCCGAACCCGGAGAGCGCCTCGCGCAGCGGCTCGGCCAGGGGATGGTCCGCGGAGGCGTACACACTCCACCCCGCGCCGTCCGGGTCGGGCTCGGCGAACGCCGCGCCCGCGGGAACGGCGGCGCCGACGTGGGCGACCTCGAAGGCGCGGACCCAGGGGGCCACGCCCGGCGCCTGGTCCGTCGCCGCCCTGCCGTCGTCGGTCCGGGACAGCGCGTCGACGGTCTCGGCCAGCTCACGCAGACTCGACGTGGCGTACCCCGAGGTCGCCCCCATCGGGGGCATGCCCAGACGCCGGGTGACCTCGTTGACGATCTGTCCGACCGTGATGGAGCTCAGGTGGAGGTCGTCCAGCGGGCGCGTGTCGTCGCCCACCATGGACTCGGGGAGTTCGACCCGCTCGGCCACGAGCGCGCGCAGGATCCCCAATGTGTCGGCGCCCTCGGAGGTCTCGACGCCCGAACCGGCCGCGTCGGTCGTCTCGGTTCCCAGGGGCGTCTCGCCCTCGGTGCGTCCGACGCCGGTGCTGGGCGCGGTCTCGCACGGGCTGGCCAGGAACTCGAACTCCTCCGGGAACTCGCGGACCAGCCGCCCGGAGAAGAGCGCGCGGACGTCGACGGGGGCGCCGAGCGCGTAGGCCGCGGCCACCGCGTTGAGGAAGGGCCTCAGCGACGCGGAGTCGGTGTCCACGGAGACGGCGGGGACGTCCGGGACGGCCGCGCCCGCCAGACCGGTGAGGACGTGTCCCGGCCCCGCCTCGATGAGCAGGTCCGCCCCGCGCGCCAGCCGGGTGACCGCCTCGTGGAAGCGTACCGGGCGCACGACCTGATCCCGCAGGAGCGCGCGCGCGTCGGTGTCGGCGGACAGGTCCGTGCCGGTCACCGTGGAGACCACACCCGGGGACAGGCGCCCGAAGTCGGTCTCGGCGAGCCTGCGGGCCAGCGCCTCGGCCGCGGGCGCGACGAACGGGGAGTGGAAGGCGTGCGAGACGTTCACGCGGGTGGCGGTGATCCCCTCGGTGAGCGCCCGCTCGCGGATCCTCTCCACGGCCTCGGACGTGCCGGAGACCACCGTCTGCTCGGGGCCGTTGTACCCCGCGACGACCACGTCGGCCTCGCCGTCGATCAGGACGGCCACCCGCTCCGGCGGGGCCGACAGCCCTGCCATGGCGCCGTCGTCGCGCCCCGTCTCCGCCATGGCGCGCCCCCGGACGGCCGCCAGGTCGAGAAGGGCGGGGGCGTCGAGGGCGCCCGCCCAGTACAGCGCGGTCAGCTCACCGAGGCTGTGTCCGACCGCTCCGTCGGCCCTGACCCCGATATCCCCCAGGACGGCGAGAGCGGCCAGGGAACCGGCCACGATGCGCGGCTGGGCGACCTCGGTGGCCACCTGGTCCCCACCCTCCGGGAGTCCGGCCGAGGCCAGGACCTCCTCGGCCCGGGCGAAGCGGCGCCGGAACGCTCCGGTACGGCCGCTCCCCGACCCCTGGCCGGGGAAGAGGTAGCGGATGCTGGGCGGTGTGCCGCGGTGGGCGAGGAACATCCCCTTGGCCGGATCGACGACCTCCTCGTCCCCCGCGTCGATCCGTCCGATGAGGGCGGTCACCGCGTGTGCGGCCGCCTCGGGTGAGGAGGCGACCACGGCGGCGCGGGCGAGGCCCCCGGCGCTCTCAGCGGCGAGCGCGGCCGCCAGGTCGGTGAGTTCGGCGTAGGAGAGTCTGGGCAGGACGTCGGCGAGCTCCGCCAGGCGTCGGCGCACCCCGGAGAGGTCACCGGCGTCCACGGCCAACAGCTCGGCGTCCTGCCTCCCGGACACCAGCTCGCGGACGCGGGCCGTCACGCCCGCGCTCGAACGGCCGGGGGCCGACTCGACGGTGACGTGCGTGTTGACCCCGCCAAAGCCCATCGCCGAGACGCCGGCGCGTACGGGCCGGTCCTCCGGCCAGGGCAGCGCCCGGTCGGGTACCCGCAGCGGCGCCGACTCCTCCTCCAGGCGCGGGTGGGGGTCGTGGTGACCGGTGGCGGGCGGGATGACCCGGTGGTACACGGCGAGGATCGCCTTGATCAGGCCCGCGACGCCCGCCGCGGCCTTGGTGTGGCCGATGTTGGCCTTGATCGAGCCGAGCGCCGCGGCGGGGCCGTCCGGG
>NZ_ANBC01000319.1:5641-13568 GCF_000341125.1 Nocardiopsis lucentensis DSM 44048
CGCCGAGCGCGGCCAGCTCGGTCGCATCGCCCAGAGCGGTCCCGGTACCGTGCCCCTCGAAGTAGCCGACCGTCTCGATCCCGTATCCGGCGCGGTCGTAGGCGCGTTCCAGGGCCCGTCGGTGTCCGCTCTCCTCCGGCCGGGTGATGCCGCCGCTGCCGTCGGAGGAGACCGCCCAGCCCGTGATGACGGCGTAGACGCGCTTGCCCTGGGCGATCGCGTCCTCCTCGCGCATGAGCACGAGCGCGCCGGAGCCCTCCCCGGGCCAGAAGCCGTTGGAGTCCTTGTCGTAGACCTTCATCTCGCCGGTGGCGAGTGCTCCGGTCTTGGCGAACCCGATCACCTCGAAGGGGTCGATGGACAGGTCCACCCCGCCCGCGAGGGCCGCGTCCAGGTCGCCCGAGACCAGGGCGTTCGCCGCAGTGGAGACCGACAGCAGGGACGACGAACAGGCTCCGTCGACCGTGTACCCGCCGCCGCCGAGGTCGAAGTGGTTGCAGACCCGGCCCGCGATGGTGTTGGACAGCCCTCCGGCGAGCGTGTCCTCGTCGATACGGGGGAACGGGGACTTGTAGGACTTCTCGAGGTCGGCGAGGAAGGCGTCCGCCTCCTCCTCCGCCCATCCGCGGTCGAGCAGGGCGGAGGCCACCGTCCGGCGCACGTAGGGCCAGCGCAGCCGCATCGTGTTCGCACGTGAGAACTCACCGGTCAGACTGTTTCCGACGACCACGCCCGTGGACCTTCGGGGAAGCCCCTCACCCTCCGGGAATCCGGCGTCCCGCAGGGCTCGGGACATCGTTTCGAGGGCGAGCCAGTGCGTCATGTCCGTGGCCCGGAAGGAACTGCCGGACACCCGGTAGCGCGCCCTGTCGAACGTGAATCCGCGAAGAACAGCGGCTTTTTCAGAGTAGAACCGATCCTCGGCGGACGGATCCCTTGACCAGTAGTCATCCAGGTTCATCCGTTCGCTGGGCAGGCGCCGAAAAGCCCTCCGCCCCGCCAGTACGTTGTCCCACAGATCCGCTGGAGAATTCGCGTCAGGATAACAGAGACCGATTCCTACAACAGCAACTCTGGTGTTTTCCATAACCCACCCGCAGACGCTTTCAGAAAATGACCCACACGCCAGGGAACACAGACCAATCATGCGTTGGACGGGGTGGTATGTCTTCTCCCTTTGTGCGCCCCGGGAACACAGGTATTCCATAACAGCGTGATTATTGCTATGCGCCGCCGCGGGCCGCCCCGTCCGGCCGAACCCGGCGCCCGGTCCCGCGACGCCCCTCGCGCGGTGTGTCGGAACGACAGCGGGTCCGGTGCCCAAAGCCCCCTTAGGGGGTGTTCCGCGGACACGTACCCTGCTGCGCGACGCCCCGGCACAACTCTCGCGGCGTTCTCATCAGTCGACAGCCAACCCCGGGCGGGCCCCCGCTGTGCGACACTGCGGAGCTTGCGAAGCAGAGCACAGTAGGGGAACTCCTTCTTCGGCCTTGCGAGAGCCGCACCGGAGACGCCGCTCACTACGGGCAGCATCCATGGAACACCCCCTAGGCTGGGGACATGATCAAGGTGATCGCGGTCGTCGGACCGACCGCTGTGGGCAAGTCGGACCTCGCCGTCGAGCTGGCACTCCGGCTGGAGGAGCGCACGGGACTGCGCGGGGAGGTGATCAACGCCGACTCCATGCAGTTGTACCGGGGCATGGACATCGGCACGGCGAAGATCACCCGCGAGGAGATGCGCGGCGTCGCCCACCACCTGCTGGACGTGTGGGAGGTCAGCGAACCCGCGGACGTGGCCAGCTACCAGGAGATGGCCCGCGACCGGATCGAGGAGTGCGCCGAACGCGGCGTCCTTCCCGTCCTGGTCGGCGGATCGGGACTGTACGTGCGCGCCGTGCTGGACCGCCTGGAGTTTCCCGGCACCGACCCCGAGGTGCGCGCACGGCTGGAGTCGGAACTGGCCGACCTCGGCCCCGGCGTCCTGCACGCCCGCCTGGCCGAGCTCGACCCGGAGGCCGCCCGCACGATCCTGCCCGGCAACGGGCGGCGTATCGTACGGGCCCTGGAGGTCATCGAGCTGACCGGCGCGCCCTTCACCGCCAACCTGCCCGACCACGACACCCCCTACTACCCCTGCGCGCAGATCGGGCTGAGTGCCCCGCGCCCGGAGCTGGACACTCGGATCGACCGCCGCGTGGACCGCATGTGGGAGCGCGGCCTGTTGGAGGAGGTCCGCCGACTGGACGGGTGGGGACTGCGCGAGGGCCGGACCGCCTCGCGCGCGCTCGGCTACGCGCAGGCGCTCGGCCAGCTCGACGGGGACCTGACCGAGGAGGAGGCCAGGGAGAGCACCGCCCGCGCCACCCGGCGGTTCGCCCGCCGCCAGGAGTCGTGGTTTAGCCGCGACCCCCGCGTCCGCTGGCTGCCCTACGACTCCCCCGCACTCGTCGAGCGCGCGCTCTCCCACGTCGAGGCCGTGATGGCGGGTCCTCCGGCCTACCCCGGGGAGACTCTGGTGGACGTGGCGACACTGGTTCCCCACTCCCAGCACACCGCGCCCGACGCCTGACCCCCGCCGATCGCCGACGGACGCGGCGATCCGGGCGGCTCGCCCGCTCGCCCGAACCCTTGCCCCCCGGTCGGTTCTCACCTAGCGTTGACTCCGTGACCAGATTCGAAATCTGGTCACGGAGTCACATCGCGAGGGGAGGCATGGCTATGGTCATGGTGACAACGCTGGTACACCCAGACCACAGCCGTATCCCCCACGCTCAGGAGTACACCGTGACCCCGTCCACCCGGCCGACGTCCAGAACCGACAAGCGCGTCCAGCGAGCCGAACGCATCCTGGACGCCGCTGGCGAACTCCTCGTCTCCTGGGGCTACCCCAGGATCACCATCGAGGACGTCGCCCGCCGCGCCGGGATCGGCAAGGGCACCGTCTACCTGCACTTCCCCACCAAGGAGGCGCTGTTCCTGGTGGTCGTGCTCCGCGCCCAGCGCGCCATGGTCGAACGCGTCCTCGAGGTGATGCGCCAGGGCCCCGAGGGGATCTGGCCCAGCACGCTCGCCCGCACCACCGGCCTGGCGCTCCACGACTCCGCGATCATCGCCGCGGTGATGAGGGGCCGCGCCGAGACCCTGGGCACCCTGTCCCAGGCCGCCGAGGAGTACAGCAGGAAGCTCGTCGAACGACGGCTCGGCATCACCGAGGCCTACTTCGACCTCCTCCGCGACCACGGGCTCATCCGCACCGACCGTCCCCGCGACGAGCAGCTCTACGCCTACTCGTCGATCCTGACCGGCTTCCTGATCTCCGAGCCGCTCCTGTCCGAACGCTTCACGTTCCCACCCCCGACCGTCGACCGCCACGTCGACATCCTGGCCGACACCATCCGCTCCACTCTCGGCGAGTCCGACGCCGACGGCGCCCTGCACACCGTCTGGCCCAGGGTGACCGCCCTGTTCGAGGAACTCGTCCGGGACGCTCACGCGGAGGTCGACCGCTACACACACGCCACGCGCGACACCTGACGACCGATGGAGTGCCCATGACGGCCACAGCACCATCCGCGCACAACGACACCATCAACCTGATGGACCCGATCTGGAGCTCCGACCCGCGGGCCCTCGTGGACCGCGTCACCGCGGCGGGAGGCTCGGCCCCCGCCCTGTTCGCGGACGGCTTCGAGGTCACCCTCTTCACCGACGACGAGGACGTGCGCACGATCCTGAGCGACCGCCGGTTCGTGGTCAACCCCGACAACGTGCGCCAGGGGGCGGGCACGCGCACCAAGGCCGAGATCTTCGAGGCCATGGGCGTCACCCCGGACCTGGCCGCGTACATGACCGAGAACATCCTCGCCATGGACGGTTCCGACCACACCCGGCTGCGCAAACTCGTGTCACGGTCCTTCACCGTGCGCCGCGTCAACGAGCTGCGACCCCGGGTCCAGCGGATCACCGACGACCTCCTGTCCCGGCTGCCCGACCACGCCGAGAACGGTGCCGTCGACCTTCTCGAACACTTCGCCTACCCGCTGCCGATCACCGTGATCTGCGACCTGGTCGGCGTCCCCGAGGAGGACCGGCCCCTGTGGCGCGAGTGGAGCAGCACCCTCCAGGGGTTCGATCCGACCAGGCCCGAGCTGATGAACAGCGTGCTGGGCGAGATGATCGACCACCTCAAGGGGATGATCGAGCAGCGTCGGCGAGCCCCGCACGACGACCTGCTCGACGCGCTGATCAGGGAACGGGACGAGGACGGCGCGAAGCTCAGCGAGGCCGAGCTGATCGCCATGGTCTTCACCCTCGTCATCGCCGGGCACGAGACCACGGCCCACCTGCTCACCAACGGCACACACGCCCTGCTCACCCACCGCGACCAGTGGGACATGCTGCGGGCCGACCCCGACCTGCTGCCCTCCGCGGTCCACGAGATGCTGCGCTGGTGCGGTATCGCCCTCATCACCCAGGTCCGCTACGCGGCCGAGGACGTCCGGCTCGGGAGCGGCCGGCTCGCCGCGGGCGACCGGGCGGTGGCCGTCATCATGGGCGCCAACCGGGACCCGAACGTGCACCCGGACCCGCACCGATTCGACATCACCCGCCACCACGGCAAACCCGGAGAGGCGCACGTGGGCTTCGGCCACGGCATCCACTACTGCCTGGGCGCCGCCCTGGCCCGGCAGGAGGGACAGGTGGCCTTCGGATCACTGCTGCGGACCTACCCGGACCTGGCCCTGGTGCCCGGACGCGAGCCCGAGCGGGTACCCACCCCGGGAGCGCTGCGGTTCAAGGACCTGTACGTGCGGCTCACCGGCTAGCGTTCTCCCCCGAACCGACCGCCAGGGGTGAGCACCCCACGACCGGGCCCCGAACCCGGCCCGCGGCCCCCGACACGCTGTCGGGGGCCGCGGGGACGCCGGTCGGAGCCGGGTCAGGCGTCGCAGCACCCGCCGACGGGGGCGGCGGGCTCGGCCGGGACACCGATCTTCGGCATGCCCAGCAGGACGTCGGAGCCGCGCTCCTCGGGCGGCTGACCGTTGCGCGCCGCCCAGGCGTCACCGGCGCGGGTGCGGCGCAGGCCGCGAACACCGGAGTCCGCCACCAGGTGGTGCGGGGCGGCGTAGGTGACCTCCACGGTCACCATGTCACCGGGGCGCGGCTCCTCGCCCTCGCCCACGGCGAAGTGCACCAGACGGTTGTCGAGGGCACGACCGGACAGCCGACGGTGCTCGCCGTCCTTGCGGCCCTCGCCCTCGGAGACCAGCAGCTCGACCTCGCGGCCCACCAGCTTCTGGTTCTCCTCCCAGGAGATCGAGTCCTGGAGCTCGACCAGGCGCTGGTAGCGGTCCTTGACGACCTCCGGCGGCACCTGCCCGTCCATCGTCGCCGCGGGCGTCCCCGGACGCTTGGAGTACTGGAAGGTGAACGCCATCGCGAACCGGGCCTCGCGCACCACGTGCAGCGTCTCGGCGAAGTCCTCCTCGGTCTCGCCCGGGAAGCCCACGATGATGTCGGTGGTGATCGCGGCGTGCGGCATGGCGGCGCGCACCTTCTCCACGATGCTCAGGAAGCGCTCCTGGCGGTAGGAGCGGCGCATGTCCTTGAGGACCTTGCTGGACCCGGACTGCAACGGCATGTGCAGCTGCGGCATGACGTTGGGGGTCTCGGCCATCGCCTCGATGACGTCGTCGGTGAAGTCGCGCGGGTGCGGGGAGGTGAACCGGACCCGCTCCAACCCCTCGACCTCACCGCAGGCGCGCAGCAGCTTCGAGAAGGCCTGGCGGTCGCCGAACCCGCTGCCGTAGGCGTTGACGTTCTGGCCCAGGAGCGTGATCTCGCTGACGCCCTCGGCCACCAGGGCGCGCACCTCGGCCAGGATGTCACCGGGGCGCCGGTCCTGCTCCTTGCCGCGCAGCGCGGGCACGATGCAGAAGGTGCACGTGTTGTTGCAGCCGACGGAGATCGAGACCCACGCCGCGTACGCGGACTCACGGCGGCTGGGCAGGGTGGAGGGGAAGTGCTCCAGGGACTCGGCGATCTCCACCTGGGCCTCGCGCTGGACCCGGGCGCGCTCCAGCAACGTGGGCAGGGACCCGATGTTGTGGGTGCCGAACACCACGTCCACCCACGGGGCGCGGCGCACGATCTCACCGCGGTCCTTCTGCGCCAGGCAGCCGCCGACGGCGATCTGCATCCCCGGGTTGGCGTCCTTGACCGGGCGCAGGTGCCCGAGGTTGCCGTACAGGCGGTTGTCGGCGTTCTCCCGGACCGCACAGGTGTTGAAGACGACGATGTCTGCGGTGGTGTCCTCGGCTGCGCGCGCGTACCCAGCGTCCTCCAGCAGACCGGAGAGGCGCTCGGAGTCGTGGACGTTCATCTGGCAGCCGTAGGTCCGCACTTGGTAGGTACGACTCTGGCTCACCGTCCCAGGCTAACCGGTGCGGAGAACAGGTGGGCCACGCACGGGGAGCGGATCCCGCCCACGGGACGGCCCGTGCCGCCGACCGCGGTGGTCAGCGGCACGGGCCGCGTGGAGGATCAGTCGGGGTTCAGTCGTCGCCGCCCGCCGACTCCACGGAACGGTCGTCTCCGTTCGCCTTCACCTTGGCCGGGACGGAGTCCACGCCCGGGACGGTCTTCGGGCCGCCCTCGCGGCGGGTACGCAGCTTCTCGTACCCGAGGACCGCCACGATCAGGACCAGCCCCACGGCGTTGGCGACGAGGCTCCCGGACACCAGGAGCAGTCCGCCCACGATCAGCCCGACCCGCTTGTACCAGGCGAGCGGCCGGTCCACGTAACCGACCAGGCCGAGCGCCACCATGACCGCGCCGGCCACACCGGTGATCGCCGCGATCGTGCCGGTGAGCCAGTTCACCTCCTGCAACAGCAGCTCGGGCGAGAACACGAACATGTACGGCATCACGAAGGCGGCGATGGCGATGCGCACCGAGTAGAACCCGGTCCTGATCGGATCGCCTCCGGAGATGCCCGACGCGGCGTAGGCGGCCAGGCAGACCGGCGGCGTGATGTCGGCGAGCACACCGAAGTAGTAGACGAACAGGTGCGCCATCAGCAGCATCGCGAGCCGTTCGTCCACCGAGCCCTGGAGGACCGCCACGATCGCCGGCGCCGCCAGGGTCGCGGTGATGACGTAGTTGGCGGTCGTGGGCAGGCCGATGCCCAGGATCAGGCAGGCGATCATCGACATGAACAGGATGAGGAACAGGTCCACCCGCAGCGTGCCGACCGCGGTCGCCCCGAAGTCGGCGCCCGCGCCCGTCCAGGCCAGCACCGGGGAGGCCGCCACCGCCGTCAGCAGCGAGGCCAGACCCGAGCTGATCGACTCGGCGATCCCCAGCAGACCGTCGCTGAGCTTGAGACCGAGGTCGGTCGTGGTGATGACGCCCGCGATGACGCCCGCCGAGGCGCACGCCACGATGATGGGGATCGCCAACCGGGCCGCGCCCACCAGGCCGTCCAGGAACGAGTGCAGGTTCAGCTGGTCCTCACCCGACTCCCGCCAGCGGCCGAAGGCCACCGCCACCGCGATCCCGGCGAGGGTGAGCAGGAGGGTGGTGGCCAGGGCCACCATGCCCCGGTCCATTCCGGCCATGACCCACTGGCCCACCATGACCAGGACCGTCGCGGCGACGGCCGCGACGATGATCGGCAGGGGCAGCCGCACCGCGGGGGAGGTGATGTCGCGTCCCGACCGTGTCTTGAGTTCTCCCGTCTCCTCGTCCCTGCGCCAGGGCATGAGGATGTACTGGGTGAGGACGTTGATCGCCACGGTCGTCACCACGGCGCCCATCGCCGAGAACATCGGGGAGAAACCCATCGACAGCAGGGCGAAGATCGCCACGACCGGGGCGATGAGGTAGCCGCGGGTGATCATGAGCCGCCGCAGGGTCGGCAG
>NZ_ANBC01000320.1 GCF_000341125.1 Nocardiopsis lucentensis DSM 44048
CCCCCGATGCCCAGGCGCTTGGCGTCGAAGTGGACGACCACGTACTGGGAGACGAAGAACATCACCGCGGGGATCGCGGCCGCCGTCAGGATCTGCTGGTAGGTGGCGCCGGTGAACTCGATCATGATGAACGCGCCCGCGCCCATGATCGGCGGCATGATCTGGCCGCCCGTGGACGACGCGGCCTCGACGGCGCCCGCGTACTCGGGCTTGTAGCCGGACTTCTTCATCATGGGGATGGTGAACGCGCCGTTGGAGACGGTGTTGGCCACCGAGCTGCCCGTGATCGTCCCGGAGAAGGCGCTGGTGACGATACCGACCTTGGCGGTGCCGCCGACCGACGAGCCCGTCGCGCCCAGCGCCAGGTCGGTGAAGAACCGCTCCATGCCCGTGCGCTGGAGCATCGCCGCGAAGATCATGAACAGGAAGATGAACGTCGCCGAGATGCCGAGCGGCGTGCCGAACACGCCCTCCGTGCCCACGTACAGGTTGGTGACGATCTGGTCGACGCTGGAGCCGCGGTGCCGCAGGAAACCGGGCATCGACTGGCCGAAGTAGGCGAAGGCGATCATCGCGCCCGCCAGCACCACCAGCGCCGGGCCCAGCACCCGGGAGGCCGCCACGAGGATGAGCAGCAGGCCGATCGTCCCCACCGTCACGTAGGTCGGGTTGTAGATGCCGACCGACCGGGTGATCTCCTCGTAGTTGACGAACATGTACAGACCGGCGAACAGACCGAGCCCGGCCAGTACGACATCGAACAGCGGCATCCCCCACAGGTTCAGGGGGATGTGGCGCGCGGCCTGGACCACGACCAGGACCACGAGCGCCGGACCGAGCACGTTCCACTCCGCGACCCCGGCCAGCCACATGTAGACCAGGGCCACCGCCCCGACCGTGGTCAGCCCCCAGCGGGTGACCACCGGCCACAGCCAGACCGGGAACGACGAGGGGAACCTCAGGAGCGCCACCGCCGCGGCCACGGCGACCACGACGAGGACCAGGCCGAGGATCGGCAGGAAGAAGAAGCCGCCGCCGGACTCACTGGTGACCAGGTCCAGGGCGATCAGTGCGGTGCCGACCAGCAGCGTCCACCCCGCCCAACGCTGGGCGCGGGAGGGGTCCGCACCCGTGCGCGTGCGCCACAGGAACACGCCGACCGCACCGAACAGGGCGACCGCGACCAGCGCGAACACCCACTGCGGCAGGTACAGGTACATACTCGTGTCGGCGCCGGAGAACACCCCGACACCGATGTAGCCCGACAACAGCACGCCGAAGGCCATCGACGCGCCGTAGAAGGGGCCGTGCGGACCCTCGTGGCGCGGCTTGACCGGGTAGAGGAGGAACACCAGGCCGAGGCCGAGGGCGAGGTGGAAGGAGCGCTGCTGGAGGGGAGGCAGCGTCTGGGTGAACGCGGTCCACAGGTGGAAGACGGCCAGGGCCAGGGCGACGGCGAACACCCCCCACCGCCACACCGCGCGAAGGTCCGCACGTACGCCCTCGACCCCCGTGTCCTCGGTGAAGTCGTGCTTCTCCAGAGCCTCGAGATCCCTCTCGAGCTCCTCCAGCGCCCGGGGGTCGGGCACACCGCCGGCGGAGGTCCCGCCCGCGGTCGCTGCGGCACCGGCGTCACCGGCGCCCTTGGGGTCGGTCGTCATCACCCTCATCCTCGTCATCGGTGGGGGACACCCCACGGCGTTCACATGGCGCGCACACCCGGATGGGTCTGCACGAACAACTCAACCCTCGCACGGGGGGCCACAAGGTCCAGAAGTCGGATCTCCCGGCCCCCCAGGGTCAGCCGGTGGTCGACGTCGGGCGTGCCCACGACCATCCGCACCGTGCCGAGCGGACGCCCGTGGTGCTCGACGCGGTACCCCCCGTCCTCCCGCACGAAGGTCGAGGTCACCCCGTCGACCGTCTCCGGCCCCGAGGGGAGGTTGGCCCCGTGGGCGTCGGCGCGGAGCTCCTCCATCGCCAACCCGGCGGACGGGGAGACGGAGTAGACCTCATGCACCGGGCGGCGGTGGACGGAGTGCGTGTGGCTGAGCTCGATCCGGTCCCCGACCTCGACCGGGACGCTGAGGACGGGCTCCTCCCGGCCGTACACGCGGACGGCGAACCAGGCCGTTCCCGTGTCCGTGGAACCGGTCAGGGCCAGCGCGCACCCCAGCAGGACCGTCACAAGCGCAGGGCCGCCCGGAATCCACCGGGCGGCCCTGTGCGACGCGGTCATCAGTCGAGCAGTCCCTGCTCCTGGTAGTACCGCTCGGCGCCGGGGTGCAGCTCCATGGAGCCCAGACCGTCGATCGCGGTGTCCAGGAGGATCTGGCCGCCGACGTCGTGGCCGATGTTGCCCGCCTCCTCGTACATGACGCGCACGAGGTCGTAGGCGAGCTGCTCGTCCAGGCCCGCGGTGGTGTACAGGGTCGCCCACTGGGTCAGGGTGACCACGTCCTCGTCCTGACCGTTGTAGGTGCCGCCCTCGATGGTCAGCGGGCTGTAGCTCGGGTCGGCCTCCATGAGGCCCTCGGCCTCGTCGCCGTCGATCGGCAGGAGCCGGACGTCGTTGCTCGCGGACACCTGGACGATGCCCGAGGCGGGCACCGACAGGATGCCGAAGGCGGCGTCGGCCTGGCCGTCGCCGAGCGCGGTGGCGGCGTCCCCGAAGGTGCTGTCGTAGGCGTTGATGTCCTCGTCCGGGTCCAGGCCGTAGGCCTCCAGGATCTGGCGGGCGGCGACCTCGGTACCGCTGCCGGGCGGGCCGATCTCGACGTTCATGCCCTCGAGGTCGGCGATCGACTCGATGTCGGAGTCGGCGCTGACCACGACCTGCATGACCTCGGGGTAGATGTTGCCCAGCGCGCGGATGTCGTCAGGGCTGCCGAGCGGCTGGTCGGCGAACGGGCCCTCACTCGCCTGGGCCTGCATGGCCACACCGTTGACCGCCATGATCAGCTGGCTCTGGTCGGCCGCGGTGCCCGCGTCGTCCTCGGTCTCGCCCTCCAGGGAGCGCAGGTTCTGCACCGAGGCGCCGGTGGCGAAGGTGCTCACGTCGACACCATCGATGTTGTCCGTCCACTGCTGCGCGATCTCGCCGCCGAGCGGATAGTAGGTACCACCGGTGGATCCCGTCGCGAGTAGGAGATCTGTGATCTCCGAATCCTCACCGCCGGGGCCTTCGACGTCCTCGGGGGCCGCGCAGGCCGACAGGGCGACCACACCGGCCGCGGCGATCGCCACGGAGGCCCGGATAGTCCCGCGTCCCTTGCTCATCGCTGGCTTCCTCTCTAGCAGTGTGGGTGACGACGGGGCCTCGGCCGCGCACGGTGTTCCACCGCCGTTCCCTCGACCATTCATCACCAGGTGATATCCGCGAAAGCATAGAACGGCACGCCGATCCCCGCCGTGTCGCGGTAGTCACGAATAGAGAACGATACTCAGCGGTCGAACACGCCTTCATCGCGTCACACACCACGACCAGGAATAATCCGCTCGGGCACGATCTGATCTCCCGAATGGGACCCGTGAGGACTAAGGTCGACATGTCATCTGTTTTCCATTCACGATCCTTCCTGAGCGGGACATGTCTGAACTGTCGAGCCCCCACGGCTCCTGGCCCTCGCCCATCAGCGCCGGTGACGTCGCCCGAGGCGTACACCGGATGTCCTTTCCCTCCGTCGTCGGCGACGAGATCTGGTGGGAGGAGGAGCGCCCGGAGGAGGGCGGCCGCTCCACCGTCATGCGCCGCGACGCCGACGGCACCGTCACCGAACTCCTGCGCGCACCCTGGGGCGCCGGTACACGGGTGCACGAGTACGGGGGACGCTCCTACCTGCCGGTGCCCCGGCGCGACGACAAGGCCCTCACCCGGATGGGCATCGTCTTCGCCAACGCCGAGGACCAGCGGCTCTACCTCCTCGAACGCGACTCCGCCACGCCCACTCCCCTGACTCCCGAGCCCGACCGGCCCGCCGCCCTGCGCTACGCCGACCCGGCCCTGAGCGCCGACGGCAAGCAGGTCCTGTGCGTGCGCGAGGAGCACGTGGACGGCGGGGTGCGCCGCTCCGTCGTGGCCGTGCCGCTGTCCGGCCGGGGCGCGGGCGACCCGGCGGCGGTGCGCGAGCTGGCCGCCGGCGCCGACTTCTACGCCTCGCCCGTGCCCTCCCCCAACGGACAGCGCCTGGCCTACGTGCGCTGGAACCACCCCCGGATGCCGTGGGACGGCACCGAACTGCGGGTCGGCCGACTGGACGGCGCCGGACTGTCCGGGGAGGTCACCCTCAAGGGCGGGGTCGACGAGTCGGTCCTCTCCCCCACGTGGGTGGACGAGGACACGCTGTACCTGGCCTCGGACTGGCCCGGGTTCTGGAACCTCTACCAGGCGGGCGTGACCGGGCAGGCGATGGCGCTCTACCCGGCCGAGGAGGAGTTCCACGCCCCGCCCGGGCGCCTGGGCCACCGCTCCTTCGCGGTACTCGACTCGGGGAGGGTGGTGGTCCTGCACGGGAACGCCGACCTGGCACCCGGCGTGTACGACCCCGACACCCTGGAACTGACCCCGGTCGCCACCGAGTTCACGTCGTGGTCGCAGGTGGACTCCGACGGGCACGGCGTGGTCGCGATCGCCGCGTCCGCCGCACGGCCCCAGTGCCTGGTACGCCTGCACCCGGAGTCCGGCCGGGTGGAGGTGCTCCGCGAGTCGTTGGCCCTCCCGTCACCCTCCACCGCCCAGGGGCCGCTTCGCGGAGGGGTGGGACACCCTCAACAGACGCCTACGGCGCGGCACTCCCTGCCCGACCCCGCCTACCTGCCCGACCCCGAGCACGTGACGCTGCCCGGACGCTACGGGTCGCCGGTCCACGCGAACGTGTACCGGCCGACCCACCCGACGGCCTCCGCGGAGGAGCCCGCGCCGTTCGTGGTGTGGGTGCACGGCGGCCCGGTCTCACACGCCTCACACGAACTGGACCTGACCAAGGCCTACTTCACGAGCCGCGGCATCGGCGTGGTGGACGTCAACCACGGAGGATCCACCGGGTACGGCCGCTCCTACCGCAAACGCGTCCACAAGGAGTGGGGTGTGGTCGACGTCGAGGACGCGGCGGCGGCCGCACGCGCCCTCGTCGACCGGGGAGTGGCCGACCCGAAGCGACTGGCGATCCGGGGACCGAGCGCGGGCGGATTCACCGCGCTGCTGTCACTGACCGGGGACACGTTCGCGTGCGGGGTGTCCTACTTCGGGGTCGCCGACCTCCTGGGCCTGGTCGAGACCACGCACGACTTCGAGTCGCGGTTCCTGGACTCGCTCGTGGGGACCCTGCCCGGGTTCGTGGAGACCTACCGGGAGCGGTCGCCGATCAACCGGATCGGGGACATCGACGTGCCGGTCCTCCTCCTTCAGGGCACCGACGACCGGGTGGTCACCCCGGACCAGGCGTTCGCCATGGCCACGGCCCTGGGGAACCGGGGCGTGCCGTACGCGCTGCTGGAGTTCGAGGGCGAGGCGCACGGGTTCCGCGCGGCGGCCTCGCGCGTGCGCGCCCTGGAGGCGGAACTGGCCTTCTACGCGCGGGTGTTCGGCTTCGAGCCGGACGTCGCACCGCTGACCCTGGCGACCGCGCCGCCCGCGCCCCGCCCGGAACCGGAGGCGACGGAGGACGCGGAGGCCTCCGGCGACGTCACGGACGCCGGGGACGCCGGCGGGGCCGACGCGGCGGCGGAGGACGCGGGAGACGGAGCGAAGAACGCGGTGGAAGGCCCGGAGACCGAGGGCACCGGGAACGCGGGGACCGGGGCGGCTCCGGCCGCCGCGAGCGACCGGATCGAGGAAGGGAGCGCCTCCTCATCGGTGGCTACCGACGACGGCGGGACCGCCGACTGAGGCTTGTCCACAGACAGGGGCGCACTCTGGCGGGACGAGCGGACCGCGCCTAGGCTCGAATTCGGGGGAGCTGCTCCACCGCTCGGCGCGTGACGCGCCCCCGAATCGAGTATCCCCCGGAAACGCGCCGATCCGCCGGACGACTTTCACCCTGTGGACGGCCACGACACGGCCAGCGCTCCGGCCGCCTCAGCACGCGGGACCGGTCGGGACGCGGCACGGCCGCGACGGTGCACGGCACCGGTCGGATCGGGGACCGGGGTGTCAGAGGTCGGGAGCCTCCAGGTCGACCTCGACGCCCTCGCGTTCGAGCTCCTCCCGCACCACCCGGTAGGCCAGCCCGGACGAGTACCCCTTGCGGGCGAGCGCCCCCAGCGCGCGGCGGATCCGGGTGTCCCGGTCCTTGCCCCGGGACATGGCCAGACGCCGGCGGGCGAGGTCGCGGGCGGCCGCCACCTCGTCCTCGTCGGACAGGTGGTCGACGGCGTCGCGCACGGTGTCCTCAGCCACGCCTCGGGTGCGCAGTTCGCGGGCGAGCGCCCGTCGGGACAGGCCCCGGCTGTGGTGGCGGGAGGACACCCAGGCGTTCGCGAAGGCGGCGTCGTCGATGAGTCCGGCGTCGCCGAACGCACCGAGCACGGACTCGACGACCTCATCGGGGAACTCCCGGCGCAGCAGGGCCCGCTCCAGCTGGGCGCGGGTGCGCGGGGAATGGGTGAGCATACGCAGGCACAGGGCCCGCGCCCTGGCCTCGGGATCCTCCCCGGACGGGCGGGACCCGCCCGGGGAGGTCTCGTCCTCGGGTGACGCGGAACGGTCCTCGGACCGGCGCCGGTCACGCATCGGGGGCT
Organism: Nocardiopsis lucentensis DSM 44048; assembly: GCF_000341125.1. Classification (GTDB taxonomy): domain Bacteria; phylum Actinomycetota; class Actinomycetes; order Streptosporangiales; family Streptosporangiaceae; genus Nocardiopsis; species Nocardiopsis lucentensis. The sequence goes on from NZ_ANBC01000320.1 coordinate 6,739, forward strand.
GTGGGCGCCTTGGTGGTCTTGGCCGGAGCGCGCTTGGTCGGAGCCTTGGCGGGGGCCTCCTTCACGGGAGCCTCCTTGGCCGGAGCGTCCTTCGCCGCGGCCTCCTTGGCCGGTGCGTCGGAGTCGGAACCGGAGGCGCTGTCGTCGCCCGCGCCGGGCACGCCCAGCTTCTCCTTGATCTTCTTCTCGATCTCGTTGGCCACGTCGACGTTCTCGCGCATGAACCGGCGGGCGTTCTCCTTGCCCTGGCCCAGCTGGGTGCCCTCGTAGGTGTACCAGGCACCGGACTTGCGCACGATGCCGTGCTCCACGCCCAGGTCGATGAGGCTGCCCTCGCGGGAGACACCCACGCCGTACAGGATGTCGAACTCGGCCTGTTTGAACGGCGGCGCGACCTTGTTCTTCACGACCTTGACGCGGGTGCGGTTACCGACCGCATCGGTGCCGTCCTTGAGGGTCTCGATGCGCCGGACGTCCAGGCGGACCGAGGCGTAGAACTTCAGCGCCTTACCACCGGTGGTGGTCTCGGGGCTGTTGTGCACCATGACGCCGTCGACGAAGTAGTTGTGGTTCCCCTCCACCTCGATGTCGAACTTGCGCATACTGCGCGTCTCCGGCTTGACGTGGATATCCAGGATCGGGGACGCCACCAGTCGTTCCACCGGCTCGGTGAGTTCCGGCACCACCTGGCACTGCCCCTGGAAACGCGGCAGCAGCTTGTAGCTCATGGACTCGTGCACGTAGGGCGCCACCAGTTCCTGGAACTTGGCGCTGGCCGCCGTGGTGAACTGGATGGAGTACTTGCCCGCGCTCCCCCTGGCGACGAGCTTGGCGTCGAGACCGTAGGTGTCACGCAGGTGTTCGGTGAGTCGGTCTCGCGTACCGGGGCTCATGGCCTCGACGCAGATCTCGATCCGCCCGCTGCCGCCCTCGGTCCGGGCCTGGACGCCCTTGGAGCGCGTGGTGAAGCAGCCGTCATCCATGTACCAGACGGCGAGAGCCAGCGGGGTGAGCCGTTTGAGGTACTCCCAGCTCAGGTGCTTCTTACCGTCTCCGAAGTAGACCGCCTCCCGGAGCTCGGCCAGCTCCGGCAGCGGGGTGAAGTCGGCGAAGACCGCGCCCTTGTCGTTGGTCGTCCGTGAGCAGCCGATGTTGCCCAGGAGCGAGACCTTCCAGTCCAGGTAGTCGGCCTGAGCGACACCGTGCCCCATCCTGAAGCGGGTACCATCCCGGTCCCGGGTGTTCGGGGAGAGACTGCCGTCCCCCATCACCGACCCGAGGACGACCTGGCGCTGCTGCTCGCTCAGGTAGTGGGTCTGCGCGGTGAGCACCCGATCGCCCGGGAGCAACTCACCCGCCTCGCGCCAACCGCCCGGGGTACGGATGAGGTGGTTCGGGGTCGCCGCGAACTGCGAGCGCCCGTTCTTCCCCGACCGGGCGACGGTGAACTGGAGGAAGTGGTCGGCCACACCGTTGTCGAACCAGTTGACGACCTTGCGGGGAACGACCTCGTCCCGCTCGGGGTCGTAGGAGAGGACCTCGACGTCCATCTTCTGGTTGACGATCTCGCCGATCTTCTCCTGCGTCCCGTCGGCGAGGGTGACCCTGGTCCCGTACTGCATGCAGCCGAACATCACACCCACCTTCTCGCGAAGCTGGTTGATGAAGATGGCGGTGGTGCCGGTCTGGTGCAGCGCACCGGCGATCTTGCGCAGCGCCTGGGACATCAGCCGGGCCTGGAGGCCGACGTGGCTGTCGCCCATCTCCCCCTCGATCTCCGCGCGGGGCACCAGGGCGGCCACGGAGTCGACGACGATGATGGAGACCGCGCCGGAGCGGATCAGCATGTCGACGATCTCCAGCGCCTGCTCACCGGTGTCCGGCTGCGACAGCAGGAGGTTGTCGGTGTCCACGCCGATCTTCTTGGCGTAGGTGGGGTCGAGCGCGTGCTCGGCGTCGACGAAGGCGGCGATCCCGCCAGCCTTCTGCGCGTTGGCCACCGCGTGCAGGGCGACGGTCGTGTTGTGCGAGACGATCCCGTTGGCCAGGAAGCTGTGTGTCTCCGGAAGCATGATGTCGAAGGTCGGCTGATTTCCGCCGTCCTCGATCACGGTGATCGGTTCGTAGGTGTAGGGCGCGACAGCCAGTTCCTCAAGGTGGCTGAGGATCACTTCGCCGGACGCGGAAAGACGCTGTTCGCGGCTCCTGGCCCACTCGATGATGTCGACCAACCGGTTCCGGCTGCACGAGGGAGCGGTCTCACCGCGGAAGAGGTCGCCCGCCACACGGTCGAAGTCACGGTCGCCGCCGAGACTGTCACGGAGGCTGCTGATCAGTCCCGTGATGTGCGGGATGTTCTCGAACTGGGGGCTCCGACCGGAGAGGCGGAAGTTCTTCTCCACCTGGGCAGCGCGCCGACGGGAACGGAAGCCGACCTCGCTGAGGAACCTGTGGGCCACGGAGGGGTTGACCGCGACCGTCCAGTAGTGGCGCTCATAGGTGGTGTTGAACTTGCGGTACAGCGAGGCGGGAACGCCCAGCCCGTAGAGAAGGATCTGCACGTCGCGAGCCAACTGCTCGGAGGCGGTGCCCAGACCGATGGTGGAACTGTCGTCGATCCAGCCGTCGCCCTCGTAGAGCGCGGAGAGGAAGGCGCGCTGGATCTTGTCGCCGCCGGTCCGCACCACATGGGGAACCCGCTTTCCGGCGGAGTTGACGTAGTCGAGCCCGTACCGGTCCGCGACCTCCTCGCGAAGCTGGACGCCGGGCAGCACGTACTCCCGGCAGTTGTTGCCCTCGTACACCTTGGCCTCGGTGTCGAAGAGCCACCTGGCGATGGAGGTGAACTCCTGACCGACCTCGTCGTCGCCGTTGGTGAAGCGAACCGAGGTAGTGGAGCCGAGCGTGCCCTCCGCGACCAGGTAACCCAGGAAGACGGCCTCGTCCTCGCTCAGTCCGCTGCCCTCGGCGGCCTCGTTGGCTCCGAAGCGGGCGGAGACGAGCGTGTCGCCCTCCTTCAGCTTCCCCGCCTTGCGCCAGACGACGAAACCTTCCTCGTTCACGACCCGGAGCGGGTGGTTGTGGGTGACCGTGACACGACGGCCGGACTCGGTGGTGATCCGCAGGACCGGCTTGCGGTTGTTGTGGGTCAGTGCGGCGACCGTTTCCAGCTCACCCCGCTCGTTGACCACACGGATGCCCTGGTCGCGCACGTCCGTGACACGACTGGCGCAGGTGGCGGACTGTCCGGCGCGCTCGAAGAGTTCGGCGATGGTCTCCATGCCCCGGTCCGTCCACACGTAGGTGTCGGCGGTGAGGCACTTACCGCTCGACTCCGGGCCGTACACCTCCACGATCCGACCCTTGGGGATGCCCCCGATGCCGAGCGCGACGTCGAGCGCGATCGCCCCGGTGGGGATCGACTCGATCGGCGGGCGGTCGTCGTCACCCAGACGCATGACGGAGCCCTTGCCGAACTGCCGCTCGATCTGCGCGAGCGCTGTTTCGAGAGCCTTGTCTCGGTCTCCAGATGCCACGGGGTACCCCTGTTGGGTCGATGCCTTCTTCTTCATGATGCGCACGACGCTACGCGGTCGGTACGACAATCGCGACGTCCGACGTTCGTCTGTGGACAACCCACACTACCCGAACCTCTGTTCGATTGTTCGAACGACCGGGGAGAACCTTCGAAACCTCCTCCGGACGGTGTCAGCGGACGGAGAGGGGGAGGTCGAACGCGTCGCAGACGGCACGCCACACGTCCTTGGCGCCCACCCCGTCGGCCAGCGCCTGCCGGACCGTCCGCGAACCGAGCCCCTCGATGACGTAGTCCTTGGCCAGGCTCTCCGCGTAGGCCTCGCCGAACTGCTCGTGCATGTTCTGCCAGAAAACCGTGAGTCTCATCGGTCCCAGTATCGGCGATCGGCGCGTCCTTCGCTCCCCTTCCGGGAGAACGTCCGCACCAAGAGGTAGAACCGCGGCCGGAGGCCGTCCGTTGAGGGCGTCCCACCCCTCCGCGGAGCGTCCCTGGGCGGTGGAGGGCGACGGGCGGGCACACTGACCCCATGAGCCACGCGCCACACCCCCTGGACCGCTTCGCGCCCGCGACACGGGAGTGGTTCGAGCGAGCCTTCCCCGGGGGCCCCACCCCGGCCCAGTCCCAGGCCTGGTCCACGATCGCCGAGGACCGCGACGTGCTCGTGGTGGCCCCCACCGGGTCCGGAAAGACCCTGTCGGCGTTCCTGTGGTCCCTCGACCGGCTGACCTGCGCACCGCCGCCCCAGGACCGCTCCCGGCGCTGCCGCGTGCTGTACGTCTCCCCCCTCAAGGCCCTGGCCGTGGACGTCGAACGCAACCTGCGCGTCCCGCTCGCCGGGATCTCGGAACGGGCCGAGGCGGCGGGCGTCCCGGTCACACCGGTCACCGTCGGCGTGCGCACCGGGGACACCCCCGCCGACGAGCGCCGCCGCATGGCCACCCGTCCGCCGGACGTGCTCATCACCACGCCGGAGTCGCTGTTCCTCGTGCTCACCTCGCGCGCCCGCGAGGGGCTGGCCGGGGTGGAGACCGTCATCGTCGACGAGGTGCACGCCCTGGCGGGCACCAAACGCGGCGCCCACCTCGCGTTGAGCCTGGAGCGGCTGGACGCGCTCTTGGACCGGCCCGCGCGGCGCATCGGACTGTCGGCCACCGTACGGCCGCCCGAACTGGTCGCGGAGTTCCTCGGCGGGGCGGCGGTCGTCTCCCCGCCGGACACCCCGCACATGGACCTGGGCGTGGTCGTGCCGGTCCGCGACATGGACGAACCCGGACCCGCGCCGACAGCCGAGGCCACCGGACCCGCGCACGGATCGATGTGGCCGCACGTGGAACGGCGGGTGCTGGACCTGGTCGAACGGCACACGTCCACGATCGTGTTCACCAACGGCCGCCGCACGGCGGAGCGGTTGTGCGCCCGACTCAACGACCTGTACGCGCAGCGCTCCGGCGCGCGGCTGCCGCCGGAGGAGGTCCCCGCCCTGCTCATCGCCCAGTCGGGGAGGTCCCAAGGCGCGGAGCCGATGGTGGCGCGGACCCACCACGGTTCGATGTCCAAGGCCGAGCGCGCCCTGGTCGAGGACGAGCTGAAGTCGGGCCGTCTGCCCTGTGTGGTGGCCACCTCCAGTCTGGAGCTGGGGGTGGACATGGGCGCCGTCGACCTGGTGGTGCAGGTGGCCGCTCCCCCGTCGGTGGCCAGCGGTCTGCAACGGGTGGGCCGGGCGGGGCACCGGGTCGGGGAGGTCTCGCGCGGGGTGTTCCTGCCCCAGCACCGGGGTGATCTGCTGGCGTCGGCGGTCGTGGCCGAACGGATGCGCGCGGGCGGGATCGAACCGCTGGAGATGCCGCGCGACCCGCTCGACGTGCTCGCCCAGCAGATCGTGGCCATGGTCGCGATGGACGACTGGCCGTTGGCCGGCCTCGCGTCCCTGGTCCGCCGCGCGGCCCCGTTCGCGGACCTCACGGACTCGATACTGGAGTCGGTGCTGGACATGTTGTCCGGCCGCTACCCCTCGGACGAGTTCGCGGAGCTGCGGCCGCGTGTGGTCTGGGACCGGGAGGCGGACGTCCTGCGGGCCCGTCCGGGCGCCCAGCGGCTGGCCGTCATCAGCGGCGGCACGATCCCCGACCGTGGGCTGTACACCGTTCACCTGTCGGACGCGCCGTCGGGGTCGCGCGCCCCCACCCGGGTGGGCGAGCTGGACGAGGAGATGGTGTACGAGTCGCGGGTGGGCGACGTGTTCGTGCTGGGGTCGTCGTCCTGGCGGATCGACGCGATCACGGCCGACCGGGTGCTGGTCAGTCCGGCGCCGGGGCGCCCGGGGCGGATGCCGTTCTGGAAGGCGGACGCGGTGGGCCGCCCGGCGGAACTGGGCCGGGCGGTCGGCGAGCTGGCCCGGGAGCTGGCGGCGGCCGACCGCGCGGGGGCGTTGGAGCGGGCCGCGGCGGCGGGGCTCGACGACTGGGCGGCGGAGAACCTGGTGGCGTACGTGGCCGAACAGCGGGAGGCCACGGGGCAGGTGCCCGACGACCGGACGGTGGTCCTGGAGCACTTCCGTGACCAGGTGGGCGACTGGCGGGGGGGGGTGCACTCGCCGCTGGGCGCGCGGGTGCACGCGCCGTGGGCCCTGGCGATCGGTCAGCGGCTCCGGGAGGAGCTGGGGCTCGACGCGCAGGTCGTCCACGGGGACGACGGGATCGTGGTGCGTCTGCCGAACGTGGAGCACGAGTCCTCGGTGTTCGCGCGTGACCTCGGTGGGTTGGTGGCGCTCGATCCCGATGGCGTGGAGGCGCTGGTCACCGAGGCGCTGACCGGTTCGGCCCTGTTCGCGGCGCGGTTCCGGGAATGTGCGGCGCGCGCCCTGCTGCTGCCCCGGCAGCGCCCTGACCGGCGGATGCCGTTGTGGCAGCAGCGGCTGCGGTCGGCGCACCTGTTGTCGGTGGCGGGGCGGTACGCGTCGTTCCCGATCGTCCTGGAGGCGGCGCGTGAGTGTCTGCGCGACGTGTTCGACGTGCCCGCGCTCGTCGCGTTGTTGACCGATATCCGCGCGCGGCGGGTGCGGGTGGTGGAGGTGCGCACCGAGCTGCCGTCGCCGTTCGCGCGGTCGCTGTTGATGGAGTACACGGCGGCGTTCCTGTACGAGGGCGACGCCCCCGCGGCGGAGTCGCGCGCGCGGGCGCTCACGCTGGACCCGTCCCTGCTGGCCGATCTGCTCGGCCGGGCGGACCTGCGGGAGCTGCTGGACCCGCGCGTGGTGGAGGAGGTCGACGCGCGGTTGCAACGGCTGTCCTCCCCGGTCGGGGATGCGGAGGGGGCGGCGGACCTGCTGCGTGAGGTGGGTCCGCTGACCACGTCGGAGGCCGCCGAGCGGGGTGTGGCGGAGGACTGGCTGGGGGGGG